>JASUSC010000012.1 GCA_030446285.1 Eubacteriales bacterium
CTACCTATAATGAATTGAATCGGGCAACTGGATACTTGTTAACAAGCCCGACCCTTTTTTCCTACTCTGTTTTAATTGCATTGACGTGTTTAATTTTTAAACCCCAAAAATCTTTAGACTACATCCTTATACTTATTGGATTTTGGGTTATTATTCAAACAGGTACACGTTCTACTTTCTTAGCAGCTTTGGTCTTTGTCTTGATTAGTTGGGTACAAAAATTTACAAGGAATACATGCGTAAAAACGTGGCTTGATAAGATGTTCCAGAGCAAATTATTTGTGATAGCGTTGCTGATAGGAGGATTTGTTTTTATAAGTGGAATATTTTTTGTTATAAAAGGCATATGGGAAGGTACTTTATTAGGACGCAAGGGTGGAGTAGGTAGTAGCTTAACACGGTTAAAGTTTATTTTTTCCGGTATCGAATATTTAAATTCTCATCCAATTTATTACTTAGTTGGTTCTGGCGCCGGTGCTTCATTTAATTTGATTACTAATATTGCAGGGCGCCGTGTACCTATACATTTTGATTTACTTGCAGTGTTAATCGATTATGGAGTGCCGGGGTTGTTGGCCATGATTTTGTTGCCATTGTTCTTAAGTAAAAAATGGTCCTGGCAGGGGTGGGTACTCTTGTTTTTAGGAAGTATTCATAACCTAATTTTGTTTCCCGTCGGCTTAGCTCTTGTCGTAATGTTGTCAAAACAATTAAAAACGAAGGAAGAAGTTGTAACAAACTATACATTAGTCAAACAGATTGTTGAAAATAGAGCGAAAATTTCCCCGAGAACTACTTCGCAAATTCATCAAGGAGAATAACTTAGTGACTGCTTAGGATGTCCAGGAAGCCGTTAAAAGTTTTATATTCGGGCTGCTTTTGAGGAAATGCTGGAAGTCGAAGTTGAATGTGGGTTCGGCTACGACAGGCATTATTTCCGCCGTGTTTATGATGCTTTGGATGTTTTTTGAAGACATCGATGTTCCTCAATTTACCGCCTTCTTGTTCTTTCTGCTTCAAGCAGGCTATATATCGTTGACTAAGTTAGTTAAAATAGAAAAGGGGGAAAGTGCTTATAAAGAAATTGCGGAGGGGTTGGCGTTGAATCTTTAAATTAACTAATTTGAAAAATCCCCAAGATAGCGGGGAAATTTTCCGGGTGGAGAAAAGTATAAGGAGTTGATGCGATGGCCAAAATTATGTTGGTTACTTCCAGTGGAGGGCATTTGTTTCACTTGTACCAATTGAAAAAGTGGTGGGAAAAGTATGACCGGTGCTGGGTTACTTTTCAGAAGGTAGATGCGCTAAGTTTACTAAAGGGTGAAAAGGTTTACTTCGGTTATTTTCCCACTAACAGAAATATTAAGAACTTAATAAGGAATACTTTTCTTGCCTTTAAAATTTTGCGAAAAGAAAAGCCGGATTTGATCATTTCTACGGGTGCTGGTCTTGCCGTCCCCTTTTTCTGGGTGGGGAAGCTGTTTTTCGGCGCAAAACTGGTATTTATCGAGGTTATTGACCGTATTGAGATTCCAACGCTGACCGGAAAGCTTGTTTACCCGATAACGGACGAGTTTTTGCTGCAGTGGGAAGAGCAAAAAAAGTCTTACCCAAAAGGTAAAGTGATAGGGGTGATTTTTTGATATTCGCTACCGTAGGCACGCACGAGCAACAATTTAATAGGCTGGTCAAAAAGGTTGACGATATTGCGGGAAAGTACCACCTTGAAGGGGTAATCCAAATCGGGTATAGTACCGTAATACCCCAATATTGTAAATACAAGAAACTTATGGGGTACGAAGAGATTTTGGAAAATATGAGAAAGGCGAAAATTGTAATTACGCATGGCGGTCCTGCTTCGATTATCCAGGTATTACAGATGGGGAAAGTACCGGTCGTTGTGCCGCGGCAGAAAAGATTTAAGGAACATGTTGATGACCATCAGGTTAAGTTCTGCCAGAAAGCTGCGGAGTTTTTAAGCATAATACCCGTATACGAGATTGATGAGCTGGAAAATATTGTAGTAAACTACGAGAAGATTACCGGCGAAATGAAACTGAAAAGAAGAGAAGAAAGTAACTTAGAGAAGATTATCAAATACTTAGACGGGCTGGTGGATTAAGTGATTGATATCAGAAGGGTAGAATACGGCGAATTAGCATAAGTTTCAGGAGGATTTTATGCGTGTTTTAGTGACTGGCGGGGCTGGATATATCGGTAGCCATGTGGTAAAAACACTTTTACGGTCGGGATATGAAGTAACCGTCTTGGACAATCTGGTGCGGGGGCACAAAGCGGTAGCGAAAGTGCTTAAGGAGGCGGAATTTGTATGGGGTGATATTGCTGACCGTGAACTGGTGACTGGTATCCTTCGCTCCCGCCGAATTGATGCGGTTATGCATTTTGCTGCTTTGAGTTTGGTCGGAGAATCTGTAGAAAATCCCACTTTGTATTATGAAAATAATGTGATAAAGGGGTTAATGCTATTAGATTCGATACGGGAAGCAGATATTGCTTATTTTATCTTTTCTTCCTCGGCAGCTGTATATGGGGAGCCGTTACAGGTGCCTATTGAGGAAGATCATGTGCTGCTGCCGACCAATCCGTATGGGGCTACAAAACGCGCTTTTGAAGAGGCACTTAAGTGGTATGATTCAGCATATGGACTTAAATATATGTCCTTGCGTTACTTTAACGCTGTTGGCGCTGATCCGGAGGGAGATTTAGGAGAAGACCACCGTCCCGAAACCCATCTCGTACCTCTAATTTTACAGGCTGCTATGGGGAAAAGGGAAAAGATTATTGTTTACGGTGCGGATTATCCAACCCCGGACGGAACGTGTATTCGTGATTATGTACATGTATGCGACCTGGCCAGTGCGCATGTATTGGCGCTAGAAGCCCTTACCAGAGGACAGTCTTCGGCAGTATATAATTTGGGAAGCGAGAGGGGGCTGTCGGTATGGGAGATAATACAGGCGGCGCGGAAAGTAACGGGCCGTAACATACCGGTGGAGATAGGACCGCGGCGTCCGGGGGATCCGGCGGTGCTAGTAGCTTCGGCTAAAAAGGCAAAAGAATTTTTGGGGTGGAAGCCGTGTTTCACGGACATTGAAGGAATTATTAGTACAGCATGGGAATGGTACTGCCGGCATCCAGAAGGATACGATGGTAAATGACTTTTTTGTTTTTAAATTAAAATTAAAAAAAAAATTTGGCTTTTAAAAAGCCAAACATAAACCGAATCTTATCATTATTGTTTAACTTTCCGACCGGCTTTTTTGTCTTCAGGGGGATATCTTCACCTCAATTTCCGGTTCCCTTTCAGCTTCGTCAATTTTACCGGTGCAGTTGTCCCAGTGGTGGTTCTCGTTATCGTGGTGGTCCTTTTTGGGGATCAGTTCTTTCAGGAAAAAGTCCAGCTCATCGAGGATGTCGGCTAGGACTTGCAGGGCCAGGGCCAGTTGCACTTCCCGGCCGGTGTCTTTCCATTTTTCTAAGCGCAGACGAAAGAGGCATTTTTTCAATTCCAGCCGACGCTCTTTGGCGTGAAGTCTGGAAGGAAGGTGGTGGTGGGCATTTTCAATCAGGTGTTCCACCTGGGCTTCCAGGGCCCGTTCCACCGGGGGAATGTGCACGCAGGGCGGAGCATGATGTTTGATTTCGTCCATATGGCAACACCTCGCACAATTTTTTTTCAGTGACATAATATGCTTTATCCAGAAAAGGTGTTAACGGCAAAAAAAAGAACCCGCGGGTGAGCGCGGGTTCTGCGGGCGACGGATATTTAGTTGTCCAGCCGCATTTGCGGGCTCTGGTTGGGATTCTGGAAGAACCGGCCGGGAGTGGAGAGGTCGAAGTATTTGCGGGCGTCGGCATCGACTCCAAAATTTTTGTTAGAACCCGTGTCCCGTACTTTTTCCAGGGCTTCCCGGAAGAGGGCATTGTGGGCTTCTTCCCGGTTTAAGAGGAAATCGATGGTTTCCCGCACTCCCTTGTCGTTAATCTGCCGGTAGAGGTATTCGTAGGTACTTTTGGCTCGCTGTTCGGCGGCGATGTCGGTAAGCAGGTCGGCAACTAAGTCACCGGTGACGTCCACGTAAGCGGCCGTCCAGGGAACGCCGGAGGCGTTGCAGAGCAGGGGATTAAGACCGCCTACGGTATGCTGCTGGATGCCGCCCACGTCCACTTTGGTGTAATCGGGATCGTGACCGTTGAGCATGTTAACCATGGTGGCTACCATTTCCATATGGCTCAGTTCTTCGGCGGCGATGTCCATCATCAGGTCCTTTATAGCCTGGTCGTGGACCCGGAAGGCCTGGGACATATAGGTCATGGCGGCGGTGAGTTCCCCGGTAATTCCCCCTAACTGTTCCTGGATGAGGGTGGCGTACTGGGGATTGGGACCGTCCACTTTTACCTGATGGAGAAGTTTTTTGTCATGTTTAAACATTGCCCCTCACCTCGCGTAATATTAATGTAATCGTTTTTATTGTCCCGAAAAGGGAGAAGCAAATACATGGGAATATATGGAATTCGTGCTTAAATTTTCTGATTCTTTACAGAAGCGTGGACAAATCCGCACGGATTGTGCGAAAATAAATTTGATGGAATTTTTTATAGACATAAGGGCGGGATGGGAAAATGGAAGATTTTTTTCGCGGCAAGACGATAGTAGTTACCGGCGGAACTGGTTCCATCGGTGCGGAAATCGTCCGCCAGCTTTTAAAATATAACCCAAAAGTGGTACGGGTTTTCTCCCGGGGGGAGAACAAGCAGTTTTACATGGCCCAGGATTTTCGCAACGAGCGCCGGGTGCGGTTTTTCATCGGTGATGTTCGCGACAAGGAGCGGTTAGAGCGGGCTTTTGAAAATGCCGATATCATTTTCCACGCTGCCGCTTTGAAACACGTTCCGGCCTGCGAATACAACCCTTTCGAGGCGGTGAAGACCAACATTATCGGTACCCAGAACGTCATCGACGTGGCCATGCAGTACAACGTGGAGCGGGTTATTGCCATCAGCACCGACAAGGCGGCCAACCCTTCCAACACCATGGGAACCACCAAACTGATGATGGAGAAGCTCATCCAGGCGGCCAACTACTACAAGGGCAACCGGCGGACGGTTTTTGCCTGCGTCCGCTTCGGCAATGTCATCGGATCGCGGGGGTCGGAGGTGCCCCTTTTCGTCCAGCAGGTGCGGGAGGGAAGAAAGCTGCAGATTACCCACCGGGAGATGACCCGTTTCTTTATGACCATTTCCCAGGCGGTTTCTCTGGTTTTCCGGGCGGCGGCGCGGGCGGTGGGAGGCGAGGTCTTTATCCTCAAGATGCCGGCCCTGCGTATTTACGACCTGGCCCGGGTTATTTACGAAAACTGTAATCCCTGCCAGGACAGGAATTTTGCCGAGGCGGTCGAAATAATAGGAGTGAGACCGGGTGAAAAGCTGCACGAGGAGTTGATGACGGAAGATGAATCCCTGCGGGCCCGGGATTTAGGGGATATGTTTGTCATTCTGCCCATGATTTTGCTGGACCAGAACTTCGATTACAGTTGTTATGAGGACTATCCCCCGGCGCCGGTGGGTTCTTACTCTTCCCAAAAGACCAGGCTGCTTAACCGGGAAGAAATTGCCGAGTTGCTCAAGGAGGCAGGGGTTCTGTGAAGCTGCTACTCATTCCGGCCCGGGGCGGTTCCAAAGGGTTGCCGGGGAAAAATGTGCGTCCCCTTCTCGGTAAGCCCCTCATCACCTACACCATTGCAGCGGCTTTAAACAGCGGGGTGGAGGGGAAGGTGGTTGTTTCCACCGACGACGGGGAGATTGCTCGGGTGGCCCAGGAGGCGGGGGCGGAGGTGCCTTTTCTCAGGCCGGCGGAACTGGCCAGGGATGACACACCCGCGGCGGCGGTGGCAGTCCACGCCCTGCAGGCGGCGGAAGCGTATTACGGCAGCTGTTTCGATTACGTAATCCTGCTCCAGCCCACTTCACCCCTGCGGACGGCAGCGGACATTGCCGCGGCCTGGGAGCTTTTTCAAAACAGCCCCGGCGCTGACAGCCTGGTTTCGGTAACCCCCCTGGAGTTCAACCCTATTATTATCCGGAAGATCGAGGGAGGAAGGGTGCGGGAGGTTTTCCCGCAATCTGGAGGGGAGAGGCGGCAGGACGCTTGTTTTTACCGGTTGAACGGTGCTATCTACATTACTACCCGCAACCTGCTCCTTAAGGAAGGCAGGATTTTGGGCCGGGAGGTTGTCCCTTACGTCATGCCCTTCGAGCGGTCGGTGGATATCGATAACATTTACGACTGGAAGTTGTGCGAGATTCTTTTGCGGGGGGAACACCTTGAGGAAGCGGGTAAAGATCGTTGCTGAAATCGGTGTGAACCACAACGGCAGTTTGGAGATGGCGTTAAAAATGGTGGAGGCGGCCTGGCGGTGCGGGGCCGACGCCGTTAAAGTGCAGGTTTTCCGGGCGGAAGAACTGGCCACCCGGGAAGCTGAGGCGGCTTTCTACCAGAAGCGAAATTTGCCCGGAACGGAAAATCAGCAGGAGATGCTCCGCCGGCTGGAGCTGACCAGGGAGGACCTGGAGAAGCTGAAGGCCTTCTGCGACCGGGTGGGATTAGAGTTTATCGCCACCCCTTTCGACCTTCCTTCCCTACGACTGGTGGCGGAACTGGGAGTTGCGGCGGTAAAGATTTCTTCCGGCGACCTTACGGCCCTCCCCTTTTTGCGCAAGGTACGGGAGACGGGGAAGGACGTAATTCTCTCCACTGGTATGGCTACCTTAGGGGAGGTGGAAGAGGCGCTGGAGGTGTTCCGGGGATACCCCGGGAGGATAACCCTCCTTCACTGCACCTCCGACTACCCGGCCCGGGCGGAAGACGTGAATCTGCTGGCCATGGTGACCCTAGCCCACGCCTTTGCCCTGCCGGTGGGGTATTCGGACCATACCCAGGGATGGGAAGTGGCGGTGGCGGCCGTGGCCTTGGGGGCGGAGATGATTGAAAAGCACTTTACCTTGGATAAAACCCTTCCCGGCCCCGACCACCGGGCTTCGGCCGACCCGGAGGAGTTTTCCGCTCTGGTGGCAGCGGTGCGCAAGATTGAGGTGGCCTTAGGGGATGGGCGGAAGCGGTACACGGAGCGGGAGGAGGAAGTGCGGCGGCTGGTGCGGAAGAGCGTGGTGGCGGCCAGGGATATCCGTGCCGGTGAGGTGATAGGGGAGGAGGACCTGGCTCTGAGGAGGCCGGGTACGGGCCTTCACCCCCGTTATCTGGACTATTTTGTTGGTAAAAGGGCCGTAAGGGATATAAAACAGGACGAACAGCTTCATTTTTCCATGGTCGAGGGGTAGGAAGATGCGGAAAGTTGCGGTGGTAACAGGAACGAGGGCCGATTACGGCATTTTTTACCCAGTGTTGAAGGCCATTGAGGAAGACGGGGAGCTGGAGCTGATCCTCATCGTTACCGGGATGCATCTCTCTCCCCGTTACGGTCTTACCGTCCGGGATATCGAGCGGGACGGTTTTACCATTTTTGCCCGAGTGGACATGCTGGTGGACGCGGATACGGGCGGGGCTATGGCCAAGTCTACCGGCCTGGCCCTCATCGGGATAGCCCAGGCCTTAGAGCAGGCTCAGCCTGATATGCTGCTGGTTTTAGGAGACCGGGGGGAAATGCTGGCTGCGGCTGCGGCCGCCGGATATATGAACATCCCAGTGTTTCACCTCCACGGGGGCGAGGTCAGCGGTACGGTGGACGAAAGGGTACGGCATGCGATAAGCAAGCTGGCCCATTTCCACTTCCCCGCCACCCGGTCGGCGGCGGAGAGACTGATCAGAATGGGGGAAGAAGAGTGGCGGGTGCAGGTAGTGGGGGCGCCACGGCTGGATACTATCCGCATGGCGTCTCTGCCGTCACGGCCGGACATTTACCGCCGGTTAGGGCTGAATCCCGAACGGACGACGGCTCTGGCTATTTACCATCCGGTCACGGATGAGCGGGCCAGTCAGGGAGAAAAGATGGACCGTTTTCTCGACGCTCTGCTGGCGAGCGGTTTGCAGGTGGTGCTCATTTACCCCAATGCCGATGCCGGCGGGCGGGAAATGATCGCCCGGCTTAACCGGGTGCGGGAACACCCGGATTTTTTAGTGGTGCCGTCGTTGGACCCCCACGTATACTTAGCTTTGCTGAAAAACGTGGACTTGATGGTGGGCAATTCTTCCAGCGGCATTATCGAGGCGGCTTCCTTTAAGGTGCCGGTGGTCAATGTGGGCGACCGGCAGGCGGGACGGGAACGGAGCGGCAATGTGGTGGACTGCGGGGAAGAAAAAGAGGCCATTCTGGCGGCCATCAAATACGTTCTTACCGACAGAGACTTCCGGGAAAATTTAAAACAGGTGACCAACGTTTACGGAGATGGGCGGGCGGTGGAGAGGATTGTGGCCTGTCTGAAGACGATTCCTCTCGATGAGCGGTTGCTGAAGAAACGGATAGCTTACTGAAACCGGGGTGGGAAGATGGGTTATTACATTTTCGGTGCCGGCGGCCACGGACGGGTAGTTTTGGATATTCTGCTGGCGGCCGGCGAGGAAGTGCTGGGTTTTCTCGATGATAACCTTGCTTTAGCGGGACAGTGGCGGTACGGTTATCCGGTGTTAGGTGATTTGCGGGCTGTTTCCCCTGCGCCGGAGCATAAAATTTTAGTGGCTATCGGCGACAACTATGCCCGCCAGCGGGTGTTAGCCGAAGCGGAGGAATTAGGGTTTCGCCCGGGGATTATCGTCCATCCTTCGGCCGTCCTCTGCCGGGAGGTGGAGCTCGGTCCCAACACCGTGGTGGCTGCTGGCGCGGTGGTAGGTCCGGGGGCGCGGTTAGGACGCAACGTTATCGTCAATACCGGCGCCACCGTGGACCATGACGTTTGGGTGGGAGACAACGTGCACATTTCTCCCGGGGTGAACGTGGCCGGAGGAGTGGAAATCGGCAACAACACCCACATCGGGATCGGGGCGGTGGTTCTTCCCGGGGTAAAAATAGGGCCGGACGTGGTGATCGGTGCCGGGGCGGTGGTGAGCGACGATATCCCGGCAGGAGTGACGGCGGTGGGAGTTCCAGCCCGGCGTTTCCTGCCCCGCCGGGAAGAACGGTGAAAAGGAGGCACGACGGTGGAAAGAAAGATTCCCCTGGCCAGGCCGGACATTACGGAAGAGGAGATAGAAGCGGTGGTGGAAGTCCTGCGCAGCGGTGTACTGAGCATCGGGCCGCGGGTGCAGGAATTTGAAGAGAGGATAAAAAAATTTACCGGACGGCGTCATGCGGTGGCGGTCAACAGCGGGACCAGCGGTCTCCACCTTTTAATTAGAGCTTACGGCATCGGCGAAGGGGATGAGGTTATCACTACTTCTTTCAGCTTCGTGGCCTCCGCCAACTGCATTCTCTTTGAGAGAGCCAGGCCGGTGTTTGTCGATATTGACCCTTCTACTTACAACTTAGATGTCAGCCTCATCGAAGAAAAAATAACTCCCCGGACAAAGGCCATTCTGCCGGTGGATGTTTTCGGCCACCCGGTGGATATGGAAGCGATAATGGAAATTGCTCGTCGCTACGGGTTGGTGGTTATTGAAGATTCGTGCGAGGCTATCGGTTCTAAGCGGCGGGGCAAGCTGGCCGGAACCGCAGGGGATGCCGGAGTTTATGCTTTTTACCCCAACAAGCAGATGACGACGGCAGAAGGAGGGGTGATTGTTACCGACGACGACCGGGTGGCGGAATTGTGCCGGAGTATGCGCAGCCAGGGGCGGGCGGTAACCGGTACCTGGCTTCACCACGAGCGTTTAGGCTACAATTACCGCATGAGCAAACTCCATGCTGCCTTAGGAGTGGTGCAGCTAAAGCGCCTGCCTGAGTTCATCCGCCGCCGCCAGGAGGTGGCGAATCGTTACCGGGAACTGCTGGCCGGGGTAGAGGGAGTGGTTCTGCCGGCAGTGGCGGAAGATGTGGAAGTGATGAGTTGGTTTGTCTACGTGGTCCGTTTCCTGCCGCCTTTAAACCGCGACCGGATTATGGAGTACCTCCTTTCCCGGGGCATTGAGTGTAAGCCCTATTTCCCGCCCATTCACCTGCAGCCTTTTTACCGGGAATTAGGCTACCGGGAAGGAGACCTACCGGTAACGGAAGAAGTAGCCCGTCAGACCCTGGCCCTGCCCTTTTACAATCATCTCACCCGGGAAGAACAGGAGTACGTGGCCGAAGAGGTGAAAAAGGCGGTCAGTCTCTGCTGAGAGGGGAAAGCATCTTTTTCGGGGAAGTTTTTCCCGGGAAGGTATAAAATGGCTGGCTGCGGACATCCTAAACCTCTGAAGGAGGTGAGAGGATGCCCCGCATCAAGTGCTCGGTGGACGCCTGCTTCTATCAAGAAGGCAATGAGTGCAAGGCGTCCAGCATTCAGATTCGTCCCACAACCATGGAACATATGACCACCGTTTCCGACGACACCGCCTGCGGAACCTTTGTTCCCAGACACGTCGCGGCAATGCAGCAGAAATAACGAAAAAGCTCCGCTTGCTGGCGGAGCTTTTTCCTTGGGACTGGCAATTTATGAGGGGGCTATTTTTTGATTTTTACCGTCACCGAAAGACCGGGGACAAGACCTTCGGGTTTTTCCAGGAGCTTAATTTTCACCGGTATGCGCTGGCTTACCTTGGTGAAGCTGCCGGTGAAGCTGTCGGCGGAGAAAAGATTGAAAGTAGACTGGGTGGCTTTGCCGATGGATTCGACTTTACCTTTGAGAACTTTTCCGCCCAGAGCGTCTACATAAATTTTTACCTCTGCACCAACTTTGACATCGTTTATTTCTTTTTCCAGAATGTTAGCGGTGACGTAGAGGTTATCGAAATCAGCCAGGGATACAGCCGTTTGGCTGGGAGCCAAAATTTCTCCGGTTTTTACCCACACTTTCACTACCTGCCCTTTCACCGGCGCTTTTACCTCGGTGGCGTCCAGATTGAGACGGGCCAGTTTTAAAGCAGCTTCCTGCACTTTGGCCTGGGCTTCTACCGCCTTGATGTCTTCTAAGAGGGCTCCGTTTAAGGCTAAGTCGAGCTTGCTTTTAGCGGCTTTTACTCCTGCTTCCGCAGTGCTCATCTGAGTTTGGGCGGCGAGTTTCTGGTACTTTAACTGGGCGATTTGCTGCAGAAGCTGGTTGGCCTGGTCTTTAACGCTCTGCGGTGTTTGCGGATTGGACAGGAGGGGTTTTAAGGAGTCGTATTTTTTCTGGAGTTCCTCCAAGTCTTTTGAAATCTGGTCACAACTTTCTTTAGCACCATTATAGCCGGCAAGGGCCTGTTCGTAAAGAGCCCGGGCGGCGTTTACATCTTCTACCCGGGTTCCTTTTAAAATTTTCTGCAGTTGCATCTGGGCGGCCGTAAGTCCCGCTTCTGCCTGTTCTACCTGGGCCTTGGCCAGGTCGTCTTCAAATTTTACCAGCAGGTCACCGGCCTTTACGGTGTCTCCTTCTTTCACTTTTACTTCTTTGACTTTGCCGCCGTTCTTGCCGCCGATGTTGTAAATATCAGCGGTTATTTTGGCGTCGTCGGTGGTAACGTAGTTTTTGCTGTTCACGTAGGCGTAAAGGCCGTAACCCCCTCCTATTAGCACGATGAGCAAAATAACGGCCAGAAACCTTTTCTTCATTACTGACAGCACCTCCTGTTAAAACTCGGCCAGGGGCAGGTTTTCCTGTTTTTCCCGTTTTGCCTGGCCATACCTTTCTTCTTTCAAGAAGAAGACGAGAACGACGGCAAAGAGCATGAAGAAAGCGGTCACTAAAACGGCGTCAGCTATGGCTTTCGCGTAAGCAACCTGGTAAATCCTCATCGCCAGTACCGCGGGTGCTCCTTTGGCGGCGGCGAGGGGCGAGACGCCGGCAGCGCTTAAACCGCTTTTGATGAAATTGACGGTATTCTGAAAGGCAGGAGAATTTTGATTGAGACCTTCAGCCAGCCGGGAGCTGTGGAGAACCATGCGCTGATTGACGATAGTGGTAATAATCGCTACCCCCAGGGAACTGCTTACCTGGCGCATGGTATTGTTGATAGCCGAGGCCCTTCCTACCTTGGCAGTGGGCAGGGAGTTCAGACCGGCGGTGTTCACCGGCATCATGGAGAAACCGATTCCCATTGCCCGGAGAACCAGGAGGATTTGTACCCGCCACAGTTCGGTATTGATGTTGATGTGGGAGAGACCATAGGAACTCGTTATGGCCAGGGTTAACCCCAACAATACCACCGGCTTTGCTCCTACCCGGTCGTAAAGGCGCCCGGCTATTGGCATCACCAGAGCGGATACCAGGGCAGCCGGCAGCATGAAAAGTCCCGTATCCATGGGAGGATAACCGCGCAAGTTTTCCAGATAAATGGGGAAGAGGAAGAGTCCGCCGAAAAGTCCTATGGTGTTGATCATGGTAATGATCAGGCTCATGGAAAAAGTGGGGCTTTTGAGCACGCTTAGATCCAGAAGTGGCTCGGGGCTTTTAAGTTCAAAATAGGCGAAAAGTGTCAGGGAGAGAGCAGAAAGCCAGAAGAGGAAAAGGGTTGTGGCCGAACTCCAGCCCCAGTCGCTGCCTTTACTTAAAGCTAAAAGAAGGACGAAAAAACCCACGGCTGAGGTAATAAACCCGGGAAAGTCGAAACCGGCATGGGGCTGGCGCACCGATTCTTTGAGGAAGAGGGAGGCCATGATGATGCCGAAAATACCGATGGGGATGTTGATGGTAAAAATCAAGCGCCAGTTAAAATACTCTACCAGGTAGCCGCTTAGAGTGGGCCCGATAGCCGGCGCCACCGTGACCGATATACCCCAGATTCCCAGAGCCATCCCCCGTTCTTCTAAAGGGAAGGTGTTGTAGATGATGGTCATGGAGGCGGGCATCATCATACCGCCGCCGATGGCCTGCACGACGCGGGCAGCCACCATGGAGTTGTTGCTCCAGGCGAGGCCGCACAGAGCGGAACCCAAGGTGAAGAAAAAGAGGGCGGCAATGTACAGCCTCTTGTAGCCGTAAGTGTCACCGATGTAGCCGGTAATAGGGATTACCACTCCCATGGCCAGCATGTAGCCGGTTAAAACCCACTGAATTTCTTTGGTGCCTACCGCAAAGACCTGCATCATCTTGGGAATGGCGATGTTGACGATGGAAGCGTCGAGGACGGCCATGAAAGTGCCGATGACCACCACGAACATGGTGAGCCATTTGTTTTCCCCAAAATTGTGCCGTTCCTGTTCCAAGATCTCACCTTCTTCACGGTTCGAGTTTTTGCAGGAGCTCTTTCAGCTTTGTCCGGCAGCGTTTCCTTACTTCCGGCTCGATTTCTTCCAGAAGGGCCTGGAAGAGTTTTGGTAAATCGTGGTGGTGTAAAAAATGGTGTTCGGCCAGATGAACAACCACCGGATGACGGGTCCAGATGCCGATAGCCTCGTTTCCTGTGTCTTCTTCGGCCAGGAGCAGTTCGTCATCGTCAACTATGAGCTGAAAACCTAAACTGTCCCGTTTTTTCAGAATTGTTTTCTCTCTTGCTAAGACGACAGGTTTAAAGGCGCTCCAGCCTTCCCCTTTGCCAATTAATGTCAGTTCCACGCTAACCCCCTTCTGGCGGAGCCGGTTTAATTCTTCCCTGTAAGGATTAACCATTGCTGTGGAAGCGAGAAGTTTGACGTTTCGTTCTGCCTTGCGAAGCATTTTGCGGATTTTTTCCGCAATTTGCTGGCCGTTTAAATGGATTACCCGTTCCTGAGGTTCTGCCTGGATATAAGCTTCCAGGGCTTTTCTGGCCTCTCCGATTCGGGCGGAGAACTCTTCGCTTAACCGGTCCAGGTATTCTAAGGGGGACTCGGCGAGGTACTTTACCGGATCACCTTGAATTTCCTGAACGGCCCCTTTTTCCCTGAGTTTTTTCAGAGTCTGGTAAACCATAGAACGGGGAATGCCGGAATTTTTGGCAATTTCGTAACCGGTTGCTTCGCCCAACTTCAATAAAGCCAGATAGGCTTTGGCTTCGTATTCGCTGAAACCAATGGCCTTTAATTTCTCTAACACCCAATCCCCCCCTTTCCTTAGTAGTTATTTATATGACTACTATCGTTAAATTATAGTGACTGGGAGGGGGAAAAGCAAGAAAAAAACTGACACAAGGTGTAAGAGTTGGGGTAAATTTTCATGCCCGGGCAAAGTGCCTGCTTTCCGGGCCATTCCCTTGTCCCGGACCTGTTTTTGTGTTAAGGTAAAAAAATAGGAGTGTTTTTCCGCTCAGGGCAAAATATTAAAGAAAAAAACCGGTGAAGGATGGGGCTTACCATGGAAGTGTATTTGGATAACGCTGCTACCACTAAGGCAGCGCCGGAAGTGGTGGCAGCGGTAATGGAGTGTATGCAGGAAAACTACGGCAATCCTTCTTCCGCTCACCGTTTAGGGGTGGCGGCAGAGAGGGTGCTGAAAAAAACACGGGAAACCTTGGCTGCATATCTTAAGGTTTCCCCGGAGGAAATAGTTTTCACTTCCGGCGGCACGGAGGCTAACAACCTGGCCATACGCGGGGTTCTGCCCTTTTTGCGCCGTTTTGGCCGCCACATCGTCACCTCTTCTTACGAGCATCCCTCGGTGGACAAGGTAATGCAGGCCCTGCAGCAGGAAGGATGGGAAGTGACCTTTATTCCTGGGAATCGGGAGGGTTCGGTGAAAGAGGAGGAACTTTTGGCTGTCCTCCGGCCGGATACGGTTCTGGTCAGCATCATGCACGTCAACAACGAGACGGGAGCGATAAATGACGTCGTAAGCTTAGGGGAGTTGGTAAAGCAACGCGCTCCCCGCGCGCTTTTTCACGTAGATGCCGTTCAGTCTTTCGGCCGGGTACCCGTGGACATAGAGAAAGGAAAGATAGACCTGCTTTCTCTGAGCGGACATAAAATTCACGGGCCTAAAGGGATTGGCGCCCTCTATGTTCGCCGAGGGGTCAAGCTCAAGCCCCTGCTCTTAGGAGGGGGCCAGGAGCGGGATCTGCGCTCCGGAACGGAAAACGTCCCTGCTATTGCTGGCTTAGGACGGGCGGTGGAGCTTTTGGATAAGGAGAGTGTGGGCCGGATGATGGCCTTCAAACTGAAGCTGGCCGAAGGAATAAAAGCCGTCTGCCCGGAGGCGAAAGTTAACGGCCCGCCGCCGGCTGCGGGAGCTCCCCATATTCTCAACATTTCCTTCCCCGGCTTTAGAGGGGAGGTTCTCCTCCACGCCCTGGAAGAGAAAGGGATTTACGTTTCTACCGGTTCGGCCTGTTCGTCCCGCAAAGAAGCGGTGAGCCGGGTGTTGAAAAACATGGGATTACCCCGGGACCTGCTTTACGGTGCAATCCGTTTTAGCTTTTCCCCTTACAACACGGAAGCAGAGATCGATTATGTGCTGGAACGGTTACAAGAAGTGGTAAAGGAACTGGCTCTTTTCCGCCGGCGGTGAAAGGAGGAACGGAAGCGGTGAAACAGATTGTGCTGGGCCGGGTAGGGGAAATAACGCTGAAAGGCCTGAACCGGCCCCGGTTTGAGAAGGCTTTACGGCAAAATATCCGGCGGGCCCTGAAAGATATTCCCGCCCTGGAAGTGAAAATGGAGAAGGGCCGTTTTTACGTGGAGCATGAAGGGGACCAGCAGGAAGTGATAGAGCGGTTGCGCCGGGTTTTCGGGGTGGTGTCGCTGAGCCCTGTCTACCGGGTACCGCCGCAATTAGAGGCAATCCGGGAGAAGGCCCTGTTGATAATGCAGGAATGTGTGCGGGAAGGGAAGAAGGTCTTTAAAGTCCAGGCCCGGCGGGCCAAAAAAGATTTTCCCCACGGTTCTTTAGAGTTGAACCATTTGGTGGGAGCCCATATCTTGCGCAATATTCCCGGCCTCAAAGTGGACGTTCACAATCCAGAAGTTACCATCCACGTAGAGGTCCGGGAAAATGCCTACGTGTACGGGCAGATAATTCCCGGGCCCGGTGGTTTGCCCACCGGCACCGCCGGTAAGGCGATGCTTCTCCTCTCCGGCGGCATCGACAGCCCGGTGGCCGGTTATCTCATTATTAAAAGGGGAGTGGTGGTGGAAGGGGTTCACTTCTACAGTTTCCCCTTTACCGGGGAGAAGTCGCTGGAGAAGGTAATCGATCTGGCCCGCATCCTCGCCACATACCAGGGGAAATTTAAGCTCCACGTAATTCACTTTACCGAAATCCAGAAGGCTATTTTTGAGCACTGTCCGGAAGAGTACTTTACTATCATCATGCGGCGGATGATGATGCGCATTGCCAACCGGCTTTGCACTTTAAACGGTGGCAAGGCCCTGGTAACGGGGGAAAGCTTAGGCCAGGTTGCCAGCCAGACCATGGAAAGCATTATGGCTACGGAGGAAGTGGCTGAATTCCCCGTTTACCGCCCTCTCATCGGCATGGACAAGATGGAAATTATCGCCTTAGCGGAGAAAATCGGCACCTACAAGACATCCATTTTACCCTATGAGGATTGCTGTACCGTCTTTGTTCCCCGTCATCCCAAGACCCGTCCCCGGCTGGAGAAGGTGCATGCAGCGGAAAAGGATCTGCCGGTAGAGCCTTTGCTGACGGAGGCCCTAACGGATTCGGAGACGTTGTTTATCATGCCGGAAGGGGTACAGAAACGCTTCCCCCTCCTTTCCCGCCAGGAAGAGGAAGGGGAGGAGGGAGAGGAAGAGTGAAACTGCCGGCCAAACTGTCCCGCAAAATCTGGCGGGCTATTATTGAATTCGATCTGTTGCAGCCGGGTGATCGGATACTGGTTGGGCTTTCCGGAGGAAAGGACAGTTCTTTCCTCCTTTATGCTCTGCGGGTAGTTCGCGATCACGCTCCTTTTCCTTTGGAAGTGGGGGCGCTGACAGTGGATTTGGGTTTTTCTCCTGATTTTGATCCTGCGCCGCTGGAGGACTACTGCCGGCGGCTGGGAGTTCCCTTTTACTTCCGGCGGGCGGTCCTGCCCGGGGTGGAAGAGGCGGTAAAAGGGAATAAGGCGCCCTGCGCGGCCTGTGCCTACTTCCGCCGGGGGATAATGAACAACTTTGCTCGCGAGGCGGGGTACAACAAAGTGGCGCTGGCCCACCATTACGATGACGCGGTGGAGACCTTTCTCATGAGTCAGATCTACTCCGGCCAGCTCAAGACGTTGCCGCCGAAAAGTTATCTGAAACGCACCGGCGTGACGGTAATCCGGCCTCTGATTTACCTGCGGGAGAAGGATATCCGGGAAGGAAAGAAGCTCACCGGCTTTACTCCCATTCCCAGCCCCTGCCCCTTCGACGGGCGCACCAAGCGCCAGGTAGTGAAGGAACTCATTGCCTCCCTTTCCGCCGGCGGGAAACACCGGGTGTTTGCCAATTTAGCGGCGGCCATGCGCCAGGGGAGCCACGTGGACCTGTGGCCGCCGGAACCGGACCGCAAGGAGTTAGAGCGAAAGGTCAAGGCTTTCTGGCGGGGGGCGAAGATAGAAGAGAAAAAAGACGAAGAGGCCCTTGGGTAAAGACTATAGAGTTGGGAAGATAGCGCTTGTTGGGAAGGTTAAAAGAAATAAATCTTCGCTCATCCTCCTGTCGTCAATGGCGCGGCAGGAGGATTTTTTTACCTGTGTGAGGAAGCTTTGTTGATTTTATCACAGCATAATTTCTATTATATGCCAAATTTAAAGTGCCGGCGATAGCCCACTTCCACGGCGGCAGCCATCTGACCGGCTCGGAAGCAGTTCTTCTTTTCCGGGGATGGAAGGGGAAAATTATGGGCAGGATATAGCGAAAAAAAATATTGCCGCCTGCTTAGCGGTAAGCGCGGGTTTGGGGGCGGAACTCAGAGAGAAGGGGCTGGGAAAAAAGACGGTCTTTCTTCCCAACGGGGTGGATCCAAGCTTGTTTAGCCTCCTCCGGGAGGAGATGAAGAGGAAGTTGCGCCGCCTGCTGGGAATACCGCCGGAAGCGGTGGTTTACCTGTTCTGCGGGCGGCTGGAAGAAGTGAAGGGGGGGATGTGCTGCTCTCGGCCTGAGAGGAAGTGGAGGAAGAGGGGGAGAACAGCTATCTCCTGGTGCTGGGAACGGGTGCTCTGGAAAAACGGGTGCAGGCTCTGGCAGAGAAGTCCTGCCGGGTGCGGGCGGTAGGTCAGGTGGGTGAGACGGCCCTTTACTATCGGGCTGCCGATGTTTTTCTTTTGCCCTCCCGCTATGAGGGAACTTCCCTTTCGCTGCTGGAAGCCATGGCCTGTGGGCTGGCGGTGGTGGCCACCGATACCGGTGACACGGCCAGGGTTGTGGGAGAAGGGGAGGCTGGGCTGTTGGTACCACCGGAAGACGTTACGGCTCTGGGGGAAGCCATGCTCCGACTGGGCCGGGAGGAAGACTTGCGTTGCCGATTAGGGCAGGCGGCGCGGGAAAAGGTAGAGAAGGAATACTCGCTGCGGGTGATGATGGAGAGATATGAAAAGCTAATTTTAAGGCTTTTGGGGGAAAGAAGAAGCTACCGGACTAACCGGTAGCTTTTTTAGGTTAAACTCCCAGGTCGATGGTCTTTTCCTGGGTGCCGAAAAACTTGTCCTGCACCAGCAGCTTCAAGCCGGTGGCGTTGGCAGGAATGTCGAAGACTATTTTGCCGGTAGCACTGATGTTGGGGTTTATGTTCTGTAAGAAGAAGCGGTTGTTTTCGTTGGCGTACAGGGACGTGGCCTCGCTGTCGGCATCATATTTTGTGTTCCCCTGCACGAGCTTAAACATGGTGGTGTCGATCATGCGGCTTTCTTTGTCTTTGTTGGTAACGGTAATGGTAACAACCAGGAAAGTGCCATTGGCCTTCTTGTTCAAGAGATCATTCCCCACCTGCTGGGTTTTTTCTACTTTTTCTACTTTGTACACCAGGTTCCCTACCTGGACTTCTTCGCCTACTTTGTAGATTTTCTCTTCCTGCTGAGCAGTGTTGTCCTGAGTAGAGGTGCTGCTGTTACTGCTGGAACTGCTTTCACCTGAACAGCCGACTACGAAAAGAGCGAAGGACGCCAGAATCAGAAGCACAAGGAACAAATGAATCCGTTTTTTCATACCACCACTCCTTTTCCAAATTTTTTATCCGCCTACAACCGTGGGAATAATCCGCTCTGGCCGGTTTTCACCTCCTTTCGCTGGTAATCATATCTCACTGGTGTGTCAGAAAATGTCACTTTAGTTCAGAAAAATAAGATTTTTTTCGCCTTTCCTCCGGGGGTGGAAAACCGAATTTTTTATTTTTTTCCGGGGCAACATATTACCAGCATTTACGTGGCAGGAAAGGAGAGGTGCCGGATGACCAGGTTTCCCATGGGGATGATCATTCTCACGGTTGTTTCTATTCTGATTTATTTTGGTTTTGCCCACCGGTCTCTGGACCGGCTGCGACTGACGGACCGGGGTGCCCTGGCTTTTATCGTGCTGATGATCGTAGGCAGCTTTTTTAACATCACTATTTTGCGGGCACCGGTGCACCTGGCCATCAACGTGGGAGGGGCGATAATCCCCTTCGTACTGGCATTATACGTGCTGATCCGGGCTGGGACGGCCAAAGAGTGGGTACGGGCAATAGTCTCAACGGCTATCACCGCTACGGCCCTTTACCTGACGGGTAGGTTTATGGGGTACGAGCCGGAAACCACCCTCATTGACCCCATCTACGTTTTTCCCCTTCTTGCCGGATTGGTGGCTTATATAACCGGACGTTCCCGGCGAGGAGCTTTTATCGGGGCTACCATGGGGGTGCTGGCCTTAGACGTTGCCCATTATTTTTACCTTTACTTAAACCGTTTACCAGGCACTGTCCGCATTGGGGCAGCGGGTGTTTTTGATGCAGTGGTAATTGCCGGGGTGGCGGCTGTCCTCATTGCTGAAGTGATCGGTGAGGTGAGAGAACGGCTGCAGGGAGGACCCCGGACTGTCGGTCGTCCTCGCAAGCTGGTGGCAGGATTGAAGGACCTGGAAGCTACCAATACCCTGGCGCCGCAGAAAGAGATCCGGCAGGCAGCCGAGGAGACGGTGTCGGACCAGAAGGAGGGAAGGGAAAGGGAAGGGGGGGAAGCACAATGATGGCTCTCGGCAGAAAGAGATGGGTGTGGGTTTTGCTCCTGGTGCTCGTCGCTATCACTGTTACCTATGCTTACCGTCAGCCCCGGAGCCAGGAGATCAACAGCAGAGAGGCGGTGCCGGTAATCGGGGAAACTCTGGCCAAGCCCGTGGTCAATCCCTTCCGCAGTCGCGCAGGGGAGGAGAGCGACCGGGTGTACGCAATGGTGGACGAAAAAGGCCGGGAAATAATGAAAACGGGAATGGTTATTGCCCCCGGCGATGAGTACATTGATGCAGATAACCGTCGCTACAAAGTGGTGCGGGTGAAGGGCTTTACCGCCTATGCTCGCTATGTTGGGCAGGAGGAGATGCCAGCGGTGGAGGAAGAAGATAACAACCCCAGTACGGCGCGACCCGGCGAAGTGGCGCCGGTGCAGGGCCGGGCGCGATCCCGCATAGCCCTCTACCATACCCACAGCGATGAGTCTTACGTACCCACGGATGGAGCGGCCAGTCTGTGGGGGAAAGGCGGTATTTTCCAGGTTGGCAGGGCCATGGCCGAACGGCTGCGGCAGAAAGGCTATCAGGTGATCCACAGCACCCGACCCCATGATCCCCACGATGCCAGTGCTTATGAGCGATCGCGGCGGACGGCCATAGAATTGCTGCGGGGTTCGCCGGTGGCTCTAATCGACGTTCACCGGGATGCCACCCCGCCGGAAGTGTACCGGCGGGTGATCGACGGCCAGCCGGTGACGGGAGTAAAACTGGTGGTGGGACGTCAGAACCCGAAAATGACCGCCAACCTCAACTTTGCTAAACGGGTGAAAAGTGTGGCCGATAAGACCAAACCCGGCCTGGTCACCGGTATCTTCATGGCCAGCGGCGACTACAACCAAGATTTAAGTCCCCGGGCCCTGCTGGTGGAAGTGGGAGCTCATACCAACCGGCGGGAAGAAGCGGAACAGGGTGCTCGTCTTTTTGCCGATGTTCTTCCCAAAGCGGTGGGTGGGGCTACGGCCCAGATTGGTGGCAGGGCAGGGGGGACGGTTAACACCCCTGCTCCCGGCCGGGAAGCCCGGGGAGTATGGACGGCCCTGCTGGTGATTTTGGGGCTGGCCGTGGGTTCGGCGGTGGTGTTCCTGCTGGTGGCAGCTGGCGGTGTACGGGGAGCAATAAAACGGCTCCGGCATGTGCGTTATGTGGAGTTTGCCAACTTCTTGGGATTGAGAAAGAGAGAAAAGCAGGGGCAAAAAAGGCAGGATGAAAATTCCAGGGAAGGGTAGGAAATTATGGAAAAGTACTGGCTTACGGTAGTGCTGAGTACGGGGGCGGGTTTTCTGGCCCGCCTTTATATGCTCCGTTCCGACTACCGGCAGTATCCGGGTTATCCCCACGGGTATGTAACGCATCTTTCTTTGGGTTTTATCGCTGCTGCTTTGGGAGCGGTGGCCATCCCGGCCTTGGTGGAAAAAGAGTTTACTGCGGTTACCTTTCTCGCCTTAGCGGCGGAGCAGTTCCGGGAAATTCGCAGTATGGAGCGGGAAAGTTTGGGTGCTTTAGAGGACGGGGAACTGGTTCCCCGGGGTAAAGACTACATTGAAGGGATTGCCAAAGTTTTTGAGGCGCGCAATTACTTGGTGATGCTGGTATCGCTGGCTACCAGCGCCGCCACTCAATTTTTAGGTTGGCCCTACGGGGTGGGGGCGGCTCTGGTTACCTTGGCTATTTCCGAGTATCTGATGAAGGGGCCCATTATCGGGGATATTGCCCAGGTGGTGCCGGCAGAACCCGTTTTCGAGGGCAGCGTTCTCAAAGTGGAGGGGATTGAAATAATGAATGTCGGCCTCCCGGCCATGCGGGAAAAACTTTTGCGGGATGGGTTGGCGGTGGTGATTAAGCCCAAGGATGACAACGCCCGCGCCACCCTTCACAGCACCGGGCAGCGCCAGGCCATTGCCCATGTGGCGGCTTCCATTTTAGGGACGAAAAAAGACGTGGATTTGCTGGAATTTACCCCCCTTTTACGCAAGGACCCCGACACGGGCCGGATTGCCCTTTTTATGGTGCCGGCAGAAAAGGACATGGAGTGCTTAGTTGAGGCGGTAAGAAGAGCGCCTGTTTTGGAAAGCGCGCGGCGGGCTCCCCTGAAAACCCGCTTAGGGCGGGCGGCTGCCGACTGACATTCCGGGGGTGGGAGGGTGGAGATCCAGTTTCAGGAAGCCATTTTGGCGATAGTGGTGAAAAAAGAGGACAGGGAAAAGGCCGGAGGGGGAGTTCCCATCTTCGTTACCGAAAATGAAGAAGAGAAGATCAGGGTGGCCCAGACTTTGGCCAGCGTTTTGAAGGGTATGGTCCACGACTTGGGAAACGGCGTTTTTATTTTGGTGAAACACTGACGGGACGGTGCTTTTCGGTGAAGATTATCTACCACTGCTACGGCGGCGCCCATTCGTCAGTGGTGGCGGCGGCTCTGCATTTAGGGCAACTGCCCCCAGACCGTATGCCCGGCCCGGAGGAGCTGGTTCAGCTCCCCTTTTTTGACCGGCAGCGGGGCCCGGAGCACGGCTACCTGCGCTTGGTTGGGATAGACGCTGGCGGGAACGAAGTGTACATCATTGGCCGGCGTAACAACGGCCGGCTGCTGGAAAAGCTTTATTACCATCTCTTGGACCTTTTTTCTCTACCCCGAGAGGAGCTGTACCTGGCCAACATGATGCCTTGTGTTAACTGGTACATGGTGGTGGGGGGCTTTCTTTCCCGGCGTCTCGGTCTTACCTGGCCGGGAAGGACCATCGTTGCCCGGGGAGCAGCGCGGGCGTATTTTTCTATCGCTACCCGGGTAGAAAGGATTAAAGTGGAACTGATTACTGGGAGAAAGCGGGAAGAAAAAGGAGGAAGCCGGCGGTGAAGATTATTTATTGCTGTTACTCCGGGGTGCATACTTCGCTGATAGCGGCTGCCCTGCATAGCGGGGAACTTTCCGACGCCACCCTTTCCTGGTCTGCTTTAGCCAGCTTGCCCTTTTTTAACCGGCCAGGCCCAGAACTGTTGGGCTGCCCCCTCTTTGTGGGCAAGAGCAGCGAAGGGCATGAAGTTTACAGCCTGGGTCTGGGTTTTGACCGGGAGCTGATGCAGCGGGCGATGGAGAGTTTCCTAAAAGTGTGGCGAATTTCAGAACGGGAGGTTTTCGTGGTGGATGCAACCCGGGTGGTTAACCATTTAACGCGGGCGGGAACTTTTCTCACCACCGTCTGCGGCTGGCAATTGCCCGGGGGGCTTCTTTTCTGGGCCGGGCTGAGGCAAAGCTGGCCGGCTCTGGCAAGACTGGTGGCAGAGACCAGGGAGAAAGCCCGGCAGTTGACCCTTTCGACTGGAAAGGGAAGGGTTATACCTTTTCCTGGGAGAAAAGCCTTCCTGTGAGAAGGCTTTTTTTCTGGCTGTTTTCACCTTGACGGGGGGAAAATCATAGGGGATAATGGAAAAGAAAACTCGGGTCATTTTTCGACAGGAGGTACTTTTGCCCTGAGGAAAGAGAAGAAAGGTTTGCAGGTGGTCAGCGTCCATCCGGACGGTATTGCCGCTGAAATAGGGATCAAACCTGGAGACAGGATTCTGGCAATCAACGGCGAGCCGGTGACAGATATTCTTGACTATCTTTATTTAACGGCCGGCGAGGAAATAGTGCTTGAACTGGAACATGCCGGTGAGGCGTGGGAAGTAGAAATCGAGAAGGATTACGATGAGAACTTAGGGCTGGAAGTGGAGATGCCGGTTATGCGCTCCTGCGCCAACCGGTGCATTTTCTGCTTTGTCGATCAGATGCCTCCGGGGTTGCGACCAACTCTGTATTGCAAAGACGACGATTACCGCTATTCCTTTTTGGCCGGCCAGTTTGTCACTCTTACCGGCCTGGGCAGGAAGGATTTGGAAAGAATTAAAAAGTACCGCTTGAGCCCCCTTTATGTTTCGGTTCATACCACCAACCCTAAGCTCAGGGAAAAAATAATGGGCAACCGGCAGGCTGGAAGGATCATGGAGCTCCTCAGCGAGCTTGCGGCAGCCGGGATCCAGTTTCATACCCAGGCCGTTCTTATGCCGGGGATCAACGACGGCGAAGAACTGGAGCGAACCATTCGGGACCTTTCCCGACTGGGAGAGGCCCTTCTCTCCCTAGCGGTGGTGCCGGTGGGGCTTACGGCATACCGGGAAGGGCTTTATCCTCTCCGCCCTTTTACCCCGGCGGAGGCTTGCGAGGTTCTGGCTACTGTCCATTGCTGGCAGGAATATTTTTATACCCGGCGAGGTCACTACACCGTCCACGCGGCCGACGAGTTTTATTTGCTGGCAAATAAGCCTTTCCCGCCTGCAGCTAGGTACGAGGGTTTTCCTCAACTGGAAAACGGGGTGGGGATGGCTGTCCTTTTCTGGGACGAATTTGCCGGTATCGAGAAGTTTCTTCCCCGGCGCCTTTCTGCTTTCCGTTGGGTGAAGGTGGTGACCGGTGTTTCCGGGGCAAAAGTGGTAGGACCAGTTCTTTCCCGTCTGGAAAACCAGGTGGCCAATTTGAGGGCAGAAATGGTAGTGGTGGAGAATTCTTTTTTTGGGCCCACGGTAACGGTGACAGGGCTTCTTACCGGGCGCGACATTGCTGCGGCTTTGCGGCAGGAAGAAGGAAGGGTCGATGCCGTGGTGATACCCTCACATGTCCTCAAGCGCGATGATTCTCTTTTCCTGGACGGGATGACTCTGGCCGACCTGGAAAAAGCAGCGGGGTGTCCGGTGCTGGTGGTGGATATGAACCAGGGGGCGGAAGATTTTGTGGAAAAAGTTCTGGGGGTGGAACTGTGGCCAAACCGATAGTGGCGTTGGTAGGACGTCCCAACGTGGGCAAGTCCACCCTGTTCAACCGGATAACTGGTGAGAGAAAAGCCATTGTCGAGGACAGGCCGGGAGTTACCAGAGACCGCATCTATGCCGATGCTTTTTGGCGGGACCGGGAGTTTATTTTAGTGGATACCGGCGGGATCGAGTTTGAGGTGGAGGACGAGATAGCCCGGCAGGTGAAAAAGCAGGCCCGGCTGGCCCTGGAAGAGGCCGACGTGGTGGTCTTTCTCACCGACGGGCGGGAAGGACTTACTCCCCTGGACAGGGAGGTGGCCAATCTCCTCCGCCGCACCCGTAAACCGGTTATCTTAGCGGTAAACAAAATAGAAAACTTCCAGAAGGACGACATTTACGATTTTTACCAGCTTGGGTTAGGGGATCCTATCCCCATTTCTGCCGCCCACGGTCTCAATACCGGCGATCTTCTCGACGCGGTGGTAGCCAACCTGCCGCCGGAGACCGGGGAGGAATATGACGAGGAGGTAATAAAGATAGCCGTAGCCGGGCGGCCTAACGTGGGTAAGTCTTCGTTGGTAAACGCCATCTTGGGAGAAGAGAGGGTTATTGTCAGCGATATTCCCGGGACTACCCGCGATGCGGTGGACACTCTCTTTACCCGGGACGGTCAGAGTTACGTAATTATTGACACGGCAGGTATTCGCCGCCGGAGCAAAATCGAAGAACCCACCGAGCGGTTCAGTGTAATACGGGCTTTACGGGCCATCGAGCGGGCCGATGTAGTGCTGCTGGTCCTGGATGCTCAGGAGGGGGTAACAGAACAGGATAAGCGAATTGCCGGTTATGCCCACGAAAAGGGGAGGGCTATAGTTATTGTTGTCAACAAATGGGACCTCGTTGAAAAAGATGATAAGACCATGCTTCGTTACACCGAAAGGATCCGGGAAGAACTTTCCTTTATGCAGTACGCTCCGGTCATCTACGTATCTGCCCTTACCGGGCAAAGAGTACCGCGGATTCTGGAACTGGTGAAATATGTAGCTGAACAGCACGTAATGCGGATTGCTACCAGTACCTTAAATGAGCTGATCAGGGAAGCGGTAGCCCTCAACCCTCCCCCGGCGGAGGGGGGACGCAGACTCAAGATTCTCTACGCTGCTCAGACTGGAGTCCGCCCCCCTACCTTTGTTATTTTTGTCAACGACCCGGAACTGGTTCACTTTTCCTATGCTCGCTACTTGGAAAACCGAATCCGCAGCAGCTTTGGTTTTGAGGGAACGCCCATCAATCTGATTTTCCGGCAGCGGCGAAGTTAGATTTATTAAGCGGGGGCGATGATAATGCTGTTAAAACTGCTGGTAGTTATCGTGGCTTATCTCATCGGAGCCATTCCCACCGGGTACTTAGTGGGGCGCCGGTTAGGGGGGATTGACATCCGCCGTTACGGCAGCGGTAATATCGGTTTTACCAACGTCCTCCGCGTTTTAGGGCCCGGACCCGGAATCATCACCCTCCTGGGCGATGTGGGGAAGGGGTTCCTGGCGGCCAAACTGGGTTTTGTCACGGGGGGACCCAACTTGGCTATTATCACCGGTCTTACCGCCATCGCTGGGCATAGCTGGCCCGTTTATTTAGGGTTTAAAGGTGGGAAGATTATCGCTACCGGTTTTGGAGTTCTGCTTGCCCTGGCCTGGCAGGTGGCCCTCCTGGCGCTGGCCCTCTGGCTTATCGTTTTTCTCCTCAGCCGCTACGTCTCTCTCGCTTCCATTGTAGCCGCAGTTAGCGTGCCCGTAAGTATGGTCATCTGGCGGGAGAGCGTGGGGCTGATCCTTTTCGGTTTAGTGGCGGCGGCGGTGGCCCTATACAAACACCGGGATAACATCCGTCGTCTCCGGCAGGGGACAGAGCATCGCTTTGGGCGCAGGTAAGGACGGTGAGAAAAAAGGTGCAGCCGGAGAAGATTGCCGTTCTGGGAGCGGGAAGCTGGGGAACGGCCTTGGCCCGGCTTTTAGCGCAGAAGGGTCACCGCGTTGTTCTCTGGGGGAGGAACCGGGAAAGAATTGAGGAGATGAAAAAAGTTAGGGAGAACCGGCGCTACCTGCCGGGGGTGAATCTCCCTCCGAATCTTGTTCTCACCTGGGATTTAGAAAAAGCAATGGCTGGGTGCCATTACGTGGTGCTGGCTGTACCGGCCCAGTCACAACGCCGCTTTTTAGAAGAAAACAGGCGCTTTTTTACCGGCAGGGAAACGGTAATCAATGTGGCCAAAGGCTTGGAGAAGGAGACAAGCCTGCCTCTGTCCCACGTGTATCGAGAGGCCACGGGGTGTGACCTGGAAAACTACGTGGTTCTTTCCGGACCAAGCCACGCCGAGGAAGTGGGCCGGGACATGCCAACGGCGGTAGTAGTAGCCGGGCTTTCCCGCCGGCGGGCGGAAGCGGTGCAGGACCTCTTTCTCTCCCGCCGTTTCCGGGTTTATACCCATCCCGATTTAACCGGCGTGGAACTGGCGGGAGCGCTGAAAAACGTCATTGCCCTGGGTACCGGCATTGCCGAGGGTGTGGGCTACGGTGACAACAGCAAGGCTGCTCTGATTACCAGGGGTTTGGTGGAAATCACCAGATTAGGGGTGGCCATGGGGGCTCATCCGGCTACCTTTTCCGGGCTGGCCGGTTTAGGAGACTTAGTGGTCACCTGCACCAGCCGGCACAGCCGCAACCGACGGGCGGGAATAGGCATCGGCCAGGGGAAAAGTTTGGAAGAGGTGTTGGCCGAAGTGGGGATGGTGGTGGAAGGAGTGGCTACTACTACCGCCGCCCTCAAGCTGGCCTGGGAGCGGCAGGTGGAGATGCCCATCGTCAGCGCCACCTACGCCATTCTTTACGAAGGATTGAAGCCGGAAGAAGCGGTGGAAAAATTGATGACCCGGCAGAAAAAGCATGAAATGGAAGAGTTAGCGGCCGAGGCCTTTGCCGGCTGGAATTAATGTGAAAAGTTTCATTTACACTAATTTGGTTTTGGTGTATGATGAAGCTGAGAGGAGATTATAGAGAGAAAAAATTACAAAAAGAAAGAATAGGGAAACTGGACCGGCGTTTAGAGAGAAAAACCCTCGAGGGAGGGATTAGGCATGTTTACCGGGCACGATCCTTTGCTGGTCGTTTTGCTCTTAGCGGCCATTGTTCTGCCGCCTATCGATGCTGCCATCAACTGGTACTGGAACAAAGTCCATAACATTACCGATGTCAATGAAGGACTTGACTGTTAATTACTGTTCTGTAAGCCGGTCCGTGGACGCCTGCTGAAAAGGGCGTTTTCTTTTTTTTGCCAGGTGCTTTCTAAAAAGGGAGTTTTCTTGACAGGGGGAAGAAGTTTAACATAATATAAAACTAAAACTACTAGCGAAAATAGTACAATTACTTCCTCATTAGGGGGGGCTACTACCTGGAAATATGCTACTGCCCAGAAATGTTGAGAAACACCAATGGGTCAATGGGTATTAGATTTACGGTGGTACCCAATATAGGCGAGACAACTCTAAGCCAGGTAGAGCCAAAGCTCAACGAGCCGGAGAAGGTTGCGGGGCCTTCTTTGAACAAAAAACAAAGAAGGCTTTTTTTCCGCCGGGGAAGGTAGCGGTCACAGGGGGGATAGAGATGGCTTCTATCAGCGAAATGTACGTTTCCGAGTTGCTGGGTAACCCGGTAATCGATCCCACCGGGGAGAGGGTAGGGAAGGTAACCGATATCGGTATCAACGATGTCCAGCCCTACCCGGCGGTAACATTCTTAGCTATAAGGCGGGGAAAGGAGACTTACTACCTGGATTTTCGCTTTGTTAACTTAGCCAACCGCCAGATTTTTGCCGTCAGTAAAAAAGTAAAGAACCTCCCCCTGGAAAAAACGGAGCCCCGGGTTGTGTGGTTAAAAGAAAATATTCTCGACAAACAAATTTTTGACATGATGGGCAGTAAAGTGGTAAGAGTAAACGATATTAAACTGGCTTACTTAGAGGGCGTGGTGCGGGCGGTAGCAGTGGATATTAGTTTTCTGGGAATTTTACGCCGCCTCCGTCTGGCCGGGTTTTTCAGCCGGCTGGCAGCTTTGTTTGACAAAAAACTGCGGGAAGAGCTCATCGCCTGGGAATACATCAAATCTATTCACAAGGACACCGCCGGTCTGCAGCTTTCCGTAACTCAGGAGAGTTTGAAAGATCTGCACCCCTCTGACCTTGCCGAAATTCTTTCCCAGCTTAACTACCGTGACAGCGGTAACCTCCTCCGGACCCTTGATGACGAGATGGTGGCGGAAGCCTTGGGAGAAATGGACGCCGATTTTTCGGCGGCTCTGCTGGAAAACTTAGACGACGAACGGGTATCGGAAATACTGGATGAAATGTCGGCTGACGATATTACCGACTTCCTCAAGGATTTGCCCGAGTACCGCCGGGCCCGCTTCCTGGCCCTCCTGGACCGGGAAGACAAGGAAGAGGTAGAGGACCTGCTGAAGTACGACGATGAAACGGCCGGTGGTCTTATGACCACGGAAATGATTACTCTGCGCGAAGAAATGACGGCTCAGGAAACCATTGAACACCTGCGGCAGGTAGCACCGGAGGCGGAGACTATTTACTACCTTTACGTGGTCAACAACGAGGAAAAGCTGGTAGGAGTTGTTTCCCTGCGGGATTTAATTGTTGCTCCGCCGGATACTCCCATCCGGGATATCATGCACCGCAAGGTGATCCGGGTTACCGACGATATGAATGCCGCCCGGGTGGCCGACGTTATTGCCAAATACAATTTACTGGCAGTGCCGGTGGTGGACGCCGAAGGGCATCTCCTGGGAATTATTACCGTGGATGACATTATTGATACTCTGTATAAGCACCAGAGAAGACATTGATTCTTAAAGAATTGTGGGTGAGAGACATGGCCGGCAGGAAAAAGTGGGAACAGCTGCTGCGAATAGTAGGGGTGGTAGGACCGGCTTTGATTACGGTAAACGCCGGCAATGATGCCGGAGGTATAGCTACTTACGCCTCCATTGGGGCCAATTACGGTTATAAAATGCTGTGGGGACTGCTGATTATAACCATTGCGCTGGCGGTCATTCAGGAAATGAATGCCCGCATGGCGGTGGTTACCGGTAAGGGACTTTCTGACCTAATCCGGGAAGAATTTGGCGTTGGCTGGACTCTTTTTGCCATGGTGACGCTCCTGGTAGCCAATATCGGCGTGGTAATGGGGGATTTTGCCGGGGTGGCTTCCAGTATGGAGCTTTTTGGCATTCCCCGCTATATTTCGGTACCTGTGATGGCTTTTCTGGTCTGGTATTTAGTTCTCCGGGGTACTTATGAACGGGTGGAAAAAGTTTTTCTCGTGTTTACTCTTTTCTTTTTTGCCTATATTTTTTCGGCTTTCTTGGCCAAACCCAGCTGGGGGGAGGTAGGGAAAGCTGTAATAACGCCTACTTTAGAGTTAAACCGGCCCTTCCTCCTCACTTTTATCGGGATGATTGGTACCACCATTACCCCTTACATGCAGTTTTACCTGCAGTCGTCCATTGCGGAGAAACGAATTTCCTGGAAGGATTACTTTTATGAAAAGGTGGATGTCTATTTCAGCGCCATCTGGGGCGAGCTGGTAGCTTTCTTTATCATTATTTCCACCGCTGCTACTTTGTACGTAGCCGGCATTTCTGTGGACAGTGCTGCCGAAGCGGCCCTGGCTTTAAAACCCCTGGCTGGGGAGTTTGCTTTTCTCCTCTTCGGCTTGGGTTTATTTGGCGCCTCAGTTCTGGCTACGGCTATAATTCCCCTTTCTACCACCTACGCTATTTGCGAGGCCTTTGGCTGGGAAAGGGGAGTTAACTATAGTTTCCGGGAAGCTCCCGTTTTTTTCGGTCTCTACACCGCCATAATCGTGCTGGGCGCCGCGGTAGTTTTAATTCCGTCCCTTTCCCTTTTTAAGATAATGGTAGTAACCCAGCAGATTGCCGGAATTTTAAGCCCCATTATCCTCATTTTCATGATCAAACTGGTCAACAACCCCCGGGTGATGGGAGAGCACGTCAATACCCGCCTGCAGAATGTAATTGCGTGGCTTACGGTGCTGTTTATCATTTTCCTTACCCTTACCTTGGTGCTGGTGCAGGGGCTGGGGCTGTAAAAAGAAAACGAAATTGAAAGGCCGTCCTGCATATAGGGCGGCCTTAAACTTTTATGTGACCTTAATTTTGTTTTTTTTCATTGCTAGCACCGGCATTATTCCCGCCGGATAGAGGTGGGGACTGGCCGGTGCCGGTGTTTGTTTGATTCTGGGTTCCGTTTTCAGCGGGATTCTGGTTGTTTGCAGCGGAGGTGGAAGAACTCTGATGGAGCGGACAGGTGGTGGAGGGGAGTTCTTCTTTTGCGTCCCAGGGAGTTCCCAGACTTCTGTTGTAAGGGGTTTTCCGTTTGATAAAGGAACGGGTGACGGTGCTGGGGCAGGCGGGTGTGGCCAGGGTGTTGGATTCAGTGCACACTTCGGCGGTAACGTGAACGTCGCAGGTAGTAGAAGGAACGCTGCCGGCGGCGAAAAGGCCGGTGGTGAGTTCATGGGGGGGACAGGCGGGGCCGGGCAGCAGTCCTGACTTGGAGCAGACGGTCACTTCTACCACGCTGGCTGGACGGGAGAAAGAAACAGGTTTTAACCCTTCATGAGCCCGGGCCATAATTTTCTGCCATATTTTCGCCGGGTAAGTGCCGCCGTAAACGTTGTCCATCCGCCGCGGGATGTCGTAACCAATCCAGACGGCACCCACGTAGACAGGGGTATAACCTACAAACCAGACGTCTTTCCCCTGGTCGGTAGTACCGGTTTTACCAGCGACGGGCCAGCCGGGAAGGCGGGCGTTCTGGCCTGTACCCCGGTTTACCACCGACTCCATCATTTTGGTCATGATGTAGGCGGTGGTTTCCTTCATGGCCAGTTTCTTCTGGGGCTCAAACTCGTCTATCACCCGTCCGTTTTTGTCCTCTACCCGCAGAATGGAGATGGGTTTTATGTAGATACCTCCGTTGGCGAAAGCACCGTAGGCTCCAGCCATGCTCAGGGGAGATACACCCTGGGTAAGACCGCCGATGGCGATGTTCAGGTTGACGTCGTTGGGATAGGCCTTGGGATCAGTAATCAGGGTTGTTATTCCCAAGTTCTGAGCGAATTTGAAAGCTTTGTTAAAACCGGTTTGTTTTAAAATTTGAATGGCTGCGATGTTCACGGAATTGGTGAGGGCTTCCTGATAGGTGATTAACCCCCGGTAAGTGCGGTCGAAGTTTTTCGGAACCCAGCCGGGGAAAGAAATAGGGACGTCGTCCACCACGCTGCCCGAGCCTTTTCCGGCTTCTATAGCCGGGCCGTAGGCGATAATGGGCTTGAAAGCAGAACCGGGCTGGCGGAGAGTCAAGGCCCGATTGAGTTGCCGGCGGGTCACGTGATTTCTGCCTCCCACCATGGCGCGGATGTAGCCGGTCTTAGCTTCGATGACAACCGCTGCCGCTTGGGGTTGTAACCCCTGTTGGGTTTGCAGAGATGCAGGGAAGTTGCTGGGATCGGCCATAATTTCTTCCACGGCGGCCTGGATTTTGGGGTCCAGAGTAGTATAAACCCTCAGCCCGCCATTAAACACCTTCTCGGAACCGTAGCGTTCGACGAGCCTGTCCGTTATGTAGTCGACAAAAAAGGGATAGCGGTAGTTGTTCTTGGCCTCGCTGGGTTTGAGGTTAAGCCCCTCTTTTTTCAGTCTCTCGGCTTCTTCCTGGGGAATAAAGCCGTATTTGGCCATGTTGTCCAGGACTAAGTTGCGTCTTTTGAGGGCGTTGCCTGGATTCTGAATGGGGTCGTAATAGGTGGGGCTTTTGGGAATGGCGGCCAGGGTGGCGGCTTCTAGAACGGTGAGGTCTTCGACATTTTTACTAAAGTAAGTCTGGGCAGCGGCCTGAATGCCGTAAGCTCCCTGACCGAAGTAAATTCTGTTCAGGTACATTTCCAGGATTTCGTCTTTTGAATACTGCTGCTCTAAGCGGATGGCCAAGTACATTTCCTGAATTTTGCGTTTGAAAGTTTTTTCCGGAGTTAAAAAGGTGAGTTTAACCAATTGTTGGGTAATGGTGCTCGCTCCCTGGACCTTTTCCCCTGATATTAAGTCCACCCAGACAGCTCTGAGAATGTCCCGGAAACTTACGCCGTGATGTTCGTAAAAACGGACGTCTTCGATGGCCAAGAAAGCGTTGCGCACATGGGGTTTAATCTGAGATATTTTGACGGGGATACGGTTTTCGGCGCCGTGGATACGAGCGAAAACCTGGCCGTTTTTGTCGTAGAGGAGGGTGGTGGCGCTGGTATCAAAATTTTTGGGGTCGAAGGCCGGAACGCTGCTTATACTGCCTAGGACGGCACCGCAGCCGGCGGCAAAAATACTGAGAAGAAAAAGCAGGCTCGCCAAAAGGAAGAGCCTTTTCTGGTTAAGCTTTTTCCTTTTTCCACTGCGTGCTGAGGGCATAGCGCTTTCCTCCCGTTGCGAGTATCGGGCGCAAGTTCGACACTTTTCCCCTTATTATACCACACGTAAAAGGAGGGAGGTATAGAGAACCCTTCCCGAAGGGTGCTGGCGGGATTGCTTTGTAAAAAAATTACTTAAATGGTAATCAGGAAGCGCCAAACAGGCGCTTTTTTTGTCGGTTAGTGCCTGATATTTCTGTCGTAATCCCTTCTTATTTGACGTACGATTTCTGGGAAAAATGGCAGGGAAAAGAAGGGGGGATATAGAATTATACAACCGCAACCAGCAGGGACTGGAAGCGGCAGTTGACATGAGGCAGCGAACTAAGGAAAGGAGTGGGATAGGCTGTGAAAATCGTGGGGCGGGAGTTGAACCGAGGGATTTTTTTCTGGGCGGCGGGCAGGTTGTCCGAGTGGCTGAGGAAGACGGATAAAGCAGTAAATTTTTACCTTAGGGCGCTGGAATATTACCCGGCGAGTCCGGGCCTGCATTTTCTCACCGGCCGGGCTTATGTAAAAATGGGGGGTTTCCAGGAAGCGATAGAACACCTGCAGAAAGCCATCAAATTGCAAAAAAATCCCGCCCGTTACCTGTACTGGCTGGGAGAGCTCTGTACCCGTTATCCCCTGCAGGACCCGCTGGATCTTCTCAACCAGGCTCTTGTCGCTGACCCGGAAAACGTCAAGGCCTATTTGGCCAAAGGGATGGTTTACTATCATGCGGGCCAGTTCCGGGAGGCCTGCAGCAATTTCCGGCAGGCGCTGGTTTTTCAGCCGGACAACGTCAGTGCCTTGAACTTCACCGGCCTCTGCTACCTTGAGCTTGGTGAACATGAAGAAGCGATTAACTTCTTAGATAAGGCGAGTCGTCTGGCTCCCGGTGATGCTGCCGTAAATTTCAATTTAGGGGTAGCTTTGGCCAAGAGCGGGCGTTATCTGGAAGCTTTGGACGCTTTTGAAATGGCGGAGAAAAACGGCATCCACACCTGCGAGTTTTATAACAACAAGGGTTTTGTCCTCACCGAGCTCAAACGCTATGACGAGGCCATGGAGTGTTACCGTCTGGCGTTAGAGCGGCAGCCGGAGGATATATCGGTTATCAACAACATGGGCACCTGCCTGGCACGCAGCGGGCGGCATGTGGAAGCAGTGGAATGTTTTGACCGGGGACTGAAGATTGCACCGGAAGACGAGACTCTGCTGAACAACAAGGCTCTCTGTTTAGAGAAAATGGGACGACTGCAGGAAGCCCTTGAACTTTACGATGCAGCCATTGCCACACATCCTCGCTCAGTACCTCTGCTGATGAACAAAGCCGCTTGTCTCATCGGGCTGGGGCGCCTCAAAGAAGCTATTCACTGCTATGACCAGGTGTTAAAAGTAGACCCCCAGAACCGGCAGGCCTGGGGGGGTAAAGCGGTTATTTTTGATAGACTGGGAGAACATCACCAGGCGGTGGAGTGTTACAACAAATCTTTTGGGCTGGCTTAAGAATTGGTGCTATGTTTGAGGATAGTAGAAATCAGCTCTTTAAACTCGTTTTCAGAGGCTGCTTTTTTTACCATAAGCTGTGGCTCGGCTATCTCCTTGACCGCATCCAGCAGGGCCCGTAGAACGGCATCTTTTCCAATGGCGGCGTTATCTTCTGAAAGTTTTTGTAACCACTCGACCTGATCCCTGTAAAGGGTGAAGGAATATACCGTTTTCGTCCTGCGGCAAGCAGGCTCCGAAAAAGGTATCCCGGCTTCTGTTTTTTCCCCGGTTGCTGCCGGGGCTTTTTCTTCCTCTGCTGGGACTGGTGAATCGGTGGAAGAAACAGTGCACCTGTGAAGTTCTTCCCGGGCCAGTTCCCACTGGTCCCGGGCCAGCCGTTCGATTTCGGGCTCCCGCTTGATGTCGGGATGCCTCACTACCCGGCTGAACCAGTTGATGGCTTCTCGGAGTCGGCCGGTGCGACGGTTGAGTTCGCCGATAATGTACATGAGGCGCACATCGCTGATTTTTTCGTGCAGGGTTTCTCTTTCATAAGAGGAAGTATAGTGATCCCGAGCCTGTTCTAAATATTTTTGTTCTAATTCCTTATCCCCTTTGTCACGGGCAAACCATGCTCCCATTAGATAAAGAGAAGCCAGAGAAGCGTGGCTGGCACGGATAATCTGGGCTGTTTGCACGGCGAGTTCCACGGCGCGGAAGGCTTTGTCGGCGTCTCTGATGCCGCTCAGATCCGGCTCTTCCCGATGAAGAAGGGCGAGAGTTTTGGCTAGCCTCTTTTTTTCTCCGTCGCTCAGGGGACCGGAAAACTTTTTGTCCAGGGCGGCGTAATGGCAGTGAGGACAGACCCAGATGGAATAATAATTGGGGTTGATGTCTTTATATTTGATGTAAAAATCGGTGTCGCGACGGATTACTACGCAGGCGGAGGAACGGACCCGGGTGACTTTAAATTTTTTTTCGCACACCGGGCAAATTTTTTCCTGTTCGAAAAAAGGTTGGGAGGGCATAGTTTCCACCTCACTCTATTGGCCATAATTTTTTAAACATTACTAAAGTTAATTCCACATTTTTTTCAGCTTTCCTGTCGGATCAAGAGTTATTTTTGCTGTATGTTTACTCAAATCAGTGAGAATTGTCGTTTTTAAACGTTTTTTGAAAAAACGGCAGGGGTAAGACAATCCAAAATCAGAGCTTCGCGGGACCACATCGAGTAAAATTATTTCGGGGGAAGGAGGAGTAACACAAAAAAAGAAGAACCTCACTCCGAGTGGGAAGAAACAAAGACAAATGGAGGGGAGTGAGG
>JASUSC010000055.1 GCA_030446285.1 Eubacteriales bacterium
GAGGGTCTAAGCCCCGGAGATAGAATGAAGATTAAGGAGTACTAGAGGGAAGGTGAAAGCCCTTGGATATCACGCCGGACAAGAAAAGGTTGCTTGATTTGGTAAATAGGGCCCAGAGCGGAGAGATTGCTCTGCCGGAGTTCCAGCGTAACTTCGTCTGGACCAGGGATGATGTAAGAGACCTCCTGACCTCGGTGCTAAAGGGCTACTTCATCGGTTCTTTCCTACTTTTGAAAGTGGATGCAGAAAGCAGCCCCTTCGCTTTCCGGGCCATAGCCGGAGTGGATATGCCACCGGACCAACTCAAGCCTGATTGGCTTATCTTGGACGGGCAGCAACGGTTAACCTCCCTGCACTACGCTTTTGCCGCCCCCGAGATCCCGTTAAAATGGACCAAGTATCCTTACCGGTTTTTCCTGAGTCTAACTAAAATCAGCGAGGGTGACCTGGATGAGGCTATCTTTAGCGAGCGGATTGACCAGTGCGAGAGCTATTTAGACAGGGAATATCAATACAAAAATCGAATTGTTCCCTTTACGGAACTGCCCAGATGGGAAGACTGGCTCAACGACTATGAGCGATGGCTCATCGAGGAGGATAAAGAGTATTATTTTAACGAGTATTTCCGCAAGCACAAGCCGGTTTGGAACCGCGCCGTGGACACCATCCGCCAGTTCTACGTTCCCACCATCGAGATACCTAAAATAAAGACCGATGACAAGGATCGCATTGCAGAGGTATGCGCTATTTTCGAGAAACTCAACAGTACAGGGGTGCCCCTTTCGGTGTACGACCTTTTGACCGCACGATTGTACCGCTTCGGCATTGATCTACATCACTTGTGGAAGCAGGCTGTAGAGGACCACGAGTTGCTCCGACAGTTTTCCGGAGGGGAGCCGGATCTTTATGGTGTTTTGGCGCTGCGGACTCTGGCTCTCCTCCGGGGTGAGGAAGTAAAGAGCAAATCTCTGATCAATTTGAGCCCTCAGGATTTTGAGAAAGACTGGAAGATAGCCGTTCTCTACCTGGAAAAGGCTCTTAAGCGGGTCACTTCCACCAGCAGCGATGGTTTCGGCGCCTTTGAGCAAAGGTGGCTGCCCTATTCTACCATGATTCCTGTATTGGCGGCTCTCCTCCATCGCGTTGATCGGGATAAACTGGGCGACCGAGCTTACCGTGGGATAAAAAAGTGGTATTGGGGTTCGGTTTTTCTGGAGCGCTATGCCGGATCCGTAGAGAGCATCACCTTTGCTGATTATCGGGATCTTATTACTTGGTTTGAAAATCCCAACCACAAGCCCCTGGTTTTTGAGCAGGTTGACCGCAATATTTTAACTAACCCCAGTTTTTCCTTGAGAGATACGGCCCGGGTTAATGCCGTGTACCGAGGCGTGATCAATTTAATAGCCATCCAGGGGGCTAAGGATTTTAGGACCGGTGATTCCATTGAGTTCCACTCTCTGGACGACCATCACATTTTTCCCCGGGCGTACCTGGAAGGACGGAAAGACGCAGAGGGCAAAAGGAAATATGAAAATCGAGACATCAATACTGTGCTCAATCGGACGCTTATTTCCCAGGCTACCAACCGGCAGATCAGCAAAATGAAGCCGAGCGAATATTTGAGGAGGTTGGTGCCGCCTGAACGCAAAGAGGAAATAATGTCCAGCCACTTAATTGACAGAGCAGCGCTTTCTGCCCTGGAAAGGGATGACTACGAGGGGTTTCTGGCTGCGCGGGAGAAGAAAATTATGGAGGTGCTGTCGCGTTATCTTAAAATCTGAGACGCATAACAACCAGATGTATGGAAAGGTTGAATGTGTGCCATGGGAAAATAATACAAATACAGTAGTATTATTCACAACCAACCCTGCTACCTGCTCCAGACGGGAACCCTTTGAAGCCAGACCTTCTGCCATGTCTGGCTGCTCGTGGAGGGTGTCGTCCTGCGCGTGCGGGTGGTAACCTCCAGCGCCAGAGCCATCCGCACAACATTGGAGCGGCGGCTAGAAGTGTTGAGTGCTCCGCCGGAAAACCTTCCGCTTTTCCCGGTGACCTCTGTGGAGGAATGGGCCGAACTCGACGGCGAAGAACAGATGGACTTGCTGCTTGCCTCGCGCCTTCAGGCCCTTAAAAATGAGCGGGCGGAAGTGAAGACCCTGCTGGAGGCAGCCAAGCGCACGGAAGCAGCCGGCCCCGATGCCAAGGCCGAGGCTCTTTTAGAGCTGATCTACCGATTGCAGCAGGAAGAAGCCGACCCCGAACTTAAAATTTTAATCTTTACCGAATTCGTGCCTACCCAGGAAATGCTGCGGGATTTTTTCCAAGAACGGGGTTTTAATGTGGTTTGTCTTAACGGTTCTATGAATCTTGAAGAACGCCAGCGGGTCCAGGATGCCTTCGCAGCCGATGCCAGGATTCTTATCTTCACCGATGCTGGGGGAGAGGGGCTTAACCTGCAGTTTTGCTACATAGTGGTGAACTACGATATCCCGTTTTCTTCCCGGTCAGCCTTTTTTCCGGTTAAGGATGCCAGATTTGCCCGCTTCCGTGCGGGGGTACTGGGCTTTATGGCGGGTGGGGTTGGAAACAGTAGATGGAAGCTGGCGGCAGCAGCGGTTGGTTCCTCTTTTCCTTCACGACGACGGCCGTGTTCTCCTGCCTACAGCCCGTCATATCTGGGACCGGTTGGTGGGAGGGCAGGTAGGGGAAGCGGAGATTTTTCAGGAAGGGGAAACGGCGGCGGAAGTGTGCCAGCGGCTGCGGGAGGCGGCCGAAAGGTACACGCGGGCAGTATACGAGGAACTGCGCGGCGAACACCGGGCTTTTTTGCAGCGCGAGGAGGAAAAAGGGGAGTACGCTTTTGCGGCCAGGCGTCGGGTAATAGAGCGATTGGGGCTTCCGACGGTGCGCTCCTACCGACTGGCGCGGCTGGCCGAGGAAGAGGAACAATGGCGGGAGCAATTAGAGAAAAAAAGAAAGACGCTTCCTGAACTGGATCTCTTAGCGCTGGCATATGTTGAAGGGGGAACGTAAATGGCAGGCTGGCGGGAACAAATATTGAAGGAATTTCAGCCGGGGGTAGCACGGCTGTTTCTGGTGGCCGATCGAGACGGATTGATAAGGGAGGAAGGGGTTCTCCAGGAACTGCGCCGGCGGGGGTTTGACCTCCTTTATTACGAGGATCCAGTAGCGTTTCGCTTCCTTTACGAGTCCCGCTACCGGAAGCAAGTGGAGGAAGGGTCGGGAGCCGGCCTGGTAGTAGTGGTTCCAGAGGGAAACCTCGACTGTATCCCCTATGACCTCTGGCAGCGGGGAAGGAGGCTTCACTTCAGCTTAGCCGATCTCTTTCCCCGTCTGGATTACGGCGTTCTGAGCGAACTGGATCGGAGTCACTTCGACAGCCTTTACGAAGCCTACCAGAAGTACTGCTCGCAGGACTTGGGGAGCAATGCTACCCGCGATTTCATCCTCCGCCACGTATTCGGCATCGCTCCTGAAACGATTAAAGAGCCGATAGATCTTCTCCTTTTCCTCCTGCGCCGTCACTACGAGGGAAAGCGGGTGCCGCGGAGTTTTGATGAGCAACTCATTCACATTTTGCGGCGCGACGGCCGGTTCGGAAACTGGGCTCTGGAAGAAATCGTACCGGATGACGAGGCTTTTTTTGCTTTTCTGCAGGAAAGGTGGCCGGTCTTTCTGGACCGTTATTGTGAAGAGAAAAAAGACCTTGTAGCGGCCGAGGAGGCGGGAGGTTATTCCCTCCGTTATGCGGGACCGCAGTATATTCCTTTTGACCACCCTTCTCTCTGGCCTTATGTAGATAACCTTTTTTCCGAAGGGTACCTAATTCCCGTTGCCCATTCCCGGGCCGACAGGTTACGGGGTACCCAGTTTGCAGTGGGAATTAAAAAAGAGGAAGAGGAAGACTGGCAACTACATTTCGACCGGCTGGCTGAATTGGTGGAGGCATTTTTACCGGGAGAAGATGCCCGCTACCAGGAGTGGCTGAATTTTGCCCGGCGGTGGGCAGAATTAGTTGAGGTGCGTTTTCGGGAAAAGGCTGGAGGAGTTCCGCCGAAGATGGAGGAGAAGTTTCGCGAACTCTCCCGGCGGGTGGACACGATATTTATGAACTGGCTGCAGCGCCATTATCCTACCCTGCACAACTTGCCCGCGGTGCCGCCGGTGATGGTACACCACATCCCTCGTTTTTTAGCCCGAAACCGGAAGGGGAAAGACAGAGTAGCACTCCTTGTCCTGGACGGTATGGCTTATGATCAGTGGCTGGTGATTAAGGAGGTTTTTTCCCGGCTCTGGCCCCGTTTCCGTTTTAAAGAAGAGGCGGTTTTTGCCTGGGTACCGACTCTGACCCCTGTTTCCCGACAGGCGCTGTTTGCTGGCAAACCGCCCCTCTTTTTCTCCGCCCACCTTACCGGCAGCGATAAAGAACCCCGCTGGTGGAAGCGGTTCTGGGCTGACGAGGGTTGCCGGGAGGATGAAGTGGCCTTCTTCAACCTGCGCGGCAATGGGGAAGATTTAAAGGAAGTGGCAGCCCTTCTGACCGATTCCCGGCCGGTTGTTTTGGGAGCGGTGGTACGAATAATCGATGAGATAATGCACGGGGTTAAACTCGGCACGACGGGAATGCACAGCCAGGTACGGTTATGGGCGCAAGGGGGGTACCTGGAAAGACTTTTCACCCTGCTGAGCGATGCCGGGTTTGCAATATACGTCACCTCGGACCACGGCAATGTGGAAGCGGTGGGGAAAGGGGTACTTACGGAAGGAGCACTGGCCGACCGGCGCGGTCACCGCGTCAGGATTTATCCCAATGAGGTTTTACGGCAGCGGGTTAAAGAAAAGTTTCCCGACGCCGTGGAATGGGAGCCGGTGGGACTTCCCGGGGACTACCTGCCGCTAATGGCAGGAGGCCGTTCCGCTTTTGTTGCGGAAGGTGAGAGAACCGTCTGTCACGGCGGTATCACGGTAGAGGAGGTTATCGTCCCCTTGATCAGGGTGATAGGAGAAGAGGGAGGAGTCCATGAAAAAGCTGAATGAGGTAGGGTTCAGTCAAAGGATACGGCTGGAATGGCTTGCTTATACGGCAGATTTGGTGCTGGCCGGCTATGGCAAAAAAGAAATAAAAGCGGCTTTAGAAGAGCTGTTAAAAGATAAGCTTTCGGCAGGAAGGGATAAGCCAACACGGGGCAACCGGGAGAAGGCTATCTCTGTCCTCCTTAAGATATGGGTATCGCCACCGAAAAATCTGGTGGCCTTCCGTGATGACGGGTTGGAGTTGTTACGCCGGCTTCCGCGCGAACAGCATCTTCCCGTTCACTGGGGGATGTCCATGGCGGTTTATCCTTTTATGGCTACGGTGGCGGAGGTGGTGGGCAGGCTTCTGCGCCTCCATGAGACCGTAACCTGGGCGCAGATTCAGCGACGCTTACAGGAAGAGTTAGGCGAGCGCGCAACGGTAAACAGAGCAGCGCAGCGTACTGTGCGCTGTTTCGTTGATTGGGGTGTTCTGGAAGATACGGAGAGGAAAGGGGTGTACCGGGCGGCAGCGGCGCGGTGGATTGAAGATGAGAAGCTGATGACGTGGTTGGTGGAGGCTGTACTTATTGCCAGCGATTCCGAAGCCCGGCCCCTGTCTTTGCTGGTTTCAGCTCCTGCTCTTTTTCCCTTTGTCTTTGCCAGTCCTTTTATTGATGTAAGCAAGTCCGCCGGCAGACTGGCGCTGTTCCGACAGGGTTTGCAAAAAGATATGGTGGTTTTGCTGGGCAGGGGGTAGTTTCGGGGGGCTTAAGGGAAAACATATTGAATAACCTGCCGGCCTTGAGAGGGCGAGTGAGCATGTTGACTAAGGCGTTAAAGGGATTAAGTCATACTGCATATTGTCTAGCTTAAGCCCAGGCCTAAGCGGGGACGGTGAGAAAAAATCCTACAGTAGCTTGACACTATCCTCACAAGGTTATATTTTGACACAATCCGCGCGGGTGGATTATACTAAAGTATATAGTGCAGCGCGGGTATTTTTTTGTTTGGAGGAGAAAAGGTTGGCTAAGATTGCTCTGGTCAGCCTTGGCTGTGCCAAAAATCAGGTGGACGGGGAAGTTATGCTCGGCCGGCTGGAGAAGGCTGGGCATGAACTGGTGGCGGAGCCGGCTGAGGCGGACGTGGTTATCGTCAATACCTGTGGTTTTATCGAGGCGGCCAAAGAGGAGTCTATTAACACTATTCTCGAGTTAGCTCAATTGAAAAAAAGAGGGCTGAAAGGTCTGGTTGTTGCGGGCTGTCTGGCCCAGCGCTACGCGGAGGAGTTGCGCCAGGAGATGCCGGAAATCGACGCTCTTTTAGGCACCGGCGATCTGGACCTGGTGGAGGAAGCGGTGGCGCGGGTGCTGGCCGGGGACAGGCCGCAATTGGTGGGGAAGGGAAGCTACCGCCTGGAAGGGGTGGCGGAGAGGGTTCTGTTAAACCCTCCCCATTACGCCTATCTGAAGATTGCCGAAGGTTGCGACAACCGCTGTTCTTACTGTGCTATTCCCATGATCCGTGGCCCTTACCGCAGCCGGCCGTTACCGGATTTGGTAGCGGAGGCACGGCTTTTAGCGGAAAAGGGAGTGAAAGAACTCATCTTAGTGGCCCAGGATACCACCCGTTACGGACTGGACCTGTACGGGCGCAGGATGTTGGTGGATCTGCTGGAAGCCTTGCACCAGGTGGAAGGTCTGGCCTGGATCCGCCTTCTTTATCTTTATCCTACCCATCTGGACGAGGAGCTTATTGCCGCTATCGGCCGACTGCCACGGGTCTGTCCCTATTTCGATATCCCTCTCCAGCACGTAAACGACGAGATTCTACGCTGGATGAACCGGCCCATCACGGGTAAACAGATCAAGAGCCTTCTCGCCAAAATCCGGGAAATGGTTCCCGACGCTGTTTTACGCACGAGTCTTATCGTCGGTTTCCCGGGAGAGACGGAGGAGCAGTTTCGGGAATTGATGGACTTTGTTGCCGCGGTGGAGTTTGACCGGCTGGGAGTTTTCACCTATTCCCAGGAAGAGAATACGCCGGCGGCGGCTATGACCCCCCAGGTGCCGGAAGAGGTAAAAGAGGAGCGTTATCACCGGCTGATGTCTCTCCAGCAGGAAATTTCCCGGCGCAAAAACCGGGCCAAGGTAGGGAAAGAGTTAGAAGTGATGATTGACGGTCCTGCGGAGGGAGAAGAAGGGCTTTTCGCCGGCCGTACCAGGGGCGATGCCCCGGAAGTGGATGGGCTGGTTTTAGTGCGGGGAGAAAATCTCGCGCCCGGAGATTTGGTTCAGGTGCGAGTTACCCATGCTTTCGAGTACGATTTGATGGGGGAACTTCTTCGGTAGGAGAGAGAGAAATGAACACGGCCAACAAGCTCACGTTAGCCCGTATTTTTCTTGTACCCATATTTCTTCTTGTTTTGGCGCTCAAGTTTCGCTATGGCTACTACATCGCCGCTCTGGTTTTCATCCTGGCAGCCAGCACTGACGGTCTTGACGGTTATATTGCCCGCAAAAAGAATCAGGTAACCCGGCTGGGAAAACTGATGGACCCCCTGGCCGATAAGCTGCTGATTTCTGCCGCTCTTATTTCGCTGGTGGAGTTGAGACGATTGCCAGCCTGGGTAGCGGTGGTTATCATCGGCCGGGAGTTTGCCGTGACCGGGCTCAGGTCGGTGGCGGCCACGGAAGGCTACGTGATTGCAGCGAGTAAACTGGGGAAAATAAAAACGGTAACCCAGATTATTGCTATTATCGCTATGCTTCTCCCCTTGGATCGCTGGCAGTGGCCGATAGGGGAAGTAGCTATGGGGATAGCGGTATTCTTTACCGTGGTTTCGGGGGTGGATTACTTTCTCAAAGCCCTTCCTCTTTTGAAAACGGGGGTTAAAAAATGAGGGGGGTAGTGAGGTTTCTCGCTGCCGGCGGCGGGTTGGGGTTTATTCCCTTCATGCCCGGGACCTGGGGAAGTGTGGGGGGGATAGCCCTCTTAGTGTTTTTTTCCCGGAACTGGCTGGCGTTAGGGCTGGTGGTTGGAGCATCTCTTATCTTAGCACAGGTGGGAGAGGTGGCTTTTGCCAGCAAAGATCCGCCCCAAGTAGTGGTGGATGAGATTGCCGGGATGTTTCTGGCCGGTTTTGGCCTGAAGCCGGGTTTGTGGCCCTTAGCTTTTGTTCTTTTTCGCTTTTTTGATATTGTCAAGCCGGGTTTCCTGCGTTCGCTGCAGCGCCTTCCCGGGGGAGCTGGGGTTATGGCCGATGACCTGGCTGCCGGGCTTTTGACCAACGCCCTTCTGGTTCTGGGTGAACGTCTTTTCCTGCTTTTGCAATAAAAACTTTTTGCCTGCCCGCTGCAAAGGCGGGTATTTATTTTTCCAGCTATTTCATACAGAAAGAGGTATTACCCCTGTGTTATAATGGTAGAGAACCAGGGGGTAAAAGCCATGAAAATTAAGGGATTACGGGTTCCCGTAATTGTCATAGCTGCCCTGATTACTCTGGTCCTTCTCTTCGGTTTCAATGTTTTTTACCGGGAGGTTCGGATAGAAAAACCTCTTCTGGACGGGGTGAAGCAGGTTAAAGAGGTAAAAGATCTTAAGCTTTTTAACCGGGATGGGAAACAGGTTCTCCGGGTGAGGTTGGGAGAAGTGGCGGACCTGCGGCGGACCTATATTGCCGTACGGGAAAAAGCAGGCCAGGTTTTCGGTTCCCGGCCCTATATGATTGAAATTGTCGATAACCCCTCGCCGGAATTGGAAAAAATTTACTACAATCTCCAGTTTCCCCTCCAGGAAGCTCTTGTCAGGGGCAATTTTACTGAAATGAAAAAAGCCGTGGAGGCAGAGACGGCTCCCTACGGGGTGGAAGCGCGGGTTTACATCGATCAGGAAAATCTTTACTTACAGCTTAAAAAGGGCGATCACTATCTGTACCGGATTTTTCCGCGGTATTTAGAGAAGAACAGAGTTAACGTGCCAGCGGTGGAGGTGGTAGAGGGTGCTGAGTAAAGAACTGGGCCTGGGGGTTTTACTGGCCCTGGTGATTTTTCTCGCTTACCGGGGTTATGATGTTACTCCGCTGCTGGTGATGGCCATCTTCGGCGGCGCTCTTTACTACGTGGCCGAAAGCCGGGGGCTTTTTAAAGGCATCGAGCCTCTGGACATGAAGAACGGCGGCCAGGAAACTACTTTTGACGATATCGGCGGTCAGGGGGCGGCTATCAAGGAACTGCAGGAAGCCCTGGATTTTATCAAGGAACGGGAGAAAATTCAAAAGCTGGGGATAAGACCCCTGAAGGGGATTCTTCTCACCGGCCCGCCCGGGACGGGGAAAACCCTGATGGCCAGGGCTGCCGCCTCTTATACCGACGCTGCTTTTCTGGCTGTCTCCGGCAGCGAGTTCATCGAGATGTACGCCGGTATCGGGGCGCAGCGGGTACGCAAGCTTTTCCGTTCGGCCCGGGAGAAGGCCCGCCGGTTGGGCAAATCCCATGCCATTATTTTTATCGACGAAATCGACGTTTTGGGCGGGCGGCGGGGCCAGTACAGCGGCCACATGGAATACGACCAGACGTTAAACCAGTTGCTGGTGGAGATGGACGGTATCCGCGCCGACGATGAAATTCGCCTGCTGGTCATTGGTGCCACCAACCGCATTGACATGCTCGACCCCGCCCTTCTGCGGCCAGGCCGTTTTGACCGGGTGGTGCGGGTGGATTTACCGGACCGGGAGGGACGACTGCAGATTTTGAAAATCCACACGCGCAACAAGCCCCTGGCGGACGATGTCAACCTGGAGGACGTGGCCCGGGAGACCTTCGGCTTCTCGGGAGCGCAGCTTGAGAGTGTGACCAACGAAGCGGCCATTTACGCCTTCCGGGAAGGGGCAGAGGCCATCGGCGCCCGCCATTTCAAGGAGGCCATTGAGAAGGTTATCATGGGGGAAAGGCTGGACCGGCGGCCGGCAGAAGAGGAGCTGGAGCGCATTGCCATCCATGAAACCGGGCATGCTCTGGTGAGCGAACTGCTGCGGCCGGGTTCGGTGACGGCCCTGACCATTACCCCGCGGGGCAGTGCTCTCGGCTACATGCGCCAGGCTCCTGCCGATGATCCTTACCTGTACACCCGGGAATATATCGAAAACCAGATTGCCATCATGGTGGCCGGAGCGGTGGCAGAAGAGGTTATCTTAGGAGGTCGCAGTACCGGGGCGGCCAATGATTTCAACCAGGCGGTGGTCGCTGCCCGTAAGCTGATCTTCTCCGGGCTTTCTTCCCTGGGAGTGGTGGATGAAGAGAGTCTCCCCGACGGTCCCCTGCACCGGGAGATCAGCCGGATAATCAAAACTCAGGAAGAACGAGTTGTTTATTTCATAACTGAATACCGGGAGAAAATTATTCAGGTGAGCGAGAAGTTGCTGGAGAAAGAACGGCTGAGCGGCGACGATTTCCGACAACTGGTCTTTGCCGACGGCCGCGACCATCTCCAGTGGGCGTGCATGTAAAATTTCAGGCTGCCGTGAAGGACGGCAGCCTGAAATTTTTGTGAGGAAAAGGGAAGGGAAGTAGCGGCGGTGTTCTCCAGTCACGCCGGATTTTGATTTTTATTGTTACCTCCCGGAGCAGGGGCGGCAGTCTGCCAGGGTGTTTTTCAGAATGGCAGGGCAATTTATGGACAGGCCGGGCAGCAGCACTTCAGAGTGCCTTTAAAGATTATGCTACCGGTGGCGCTGGTGGCAGTATTGAGAGGTCTTATCCGGACTACGGTGTCGGGGGTGAGGCGCACGCCGCTGGGCAGATTGGCGGTAGCTGCCCAAGTGGGTGGAGTTTCAGAGGTGCTGCGCAGTCGTACGTTGAAAGTGCCAACCGAAGGAATGGTAACGCTACCCCGGTAGCTGTTGAAGGCACCGAAATGGGCGGGCGGCGGCAGGGTTGCCACGAAACTGACGCTGTGATTGCCAGCAGTATTAATGTGGGCCACTACGCCGGCGCTGCTCCCCTGGGGCAGGGTGACTTGGGCGGTGAGGACGGTGCAGCAGGGGAGGACTAGACCAGGTACGCAGAGAACATCGCCGGGGAAGATGAGGTTGGGGTCGGAGATGTGGGGGTTGGCGGCGATGAGATCGTCCAGGCTTACTCCGAAACGCTGGGCAATGAGGAACATGGTATCACCCGGCTGGACGGTATAACGGCCCTGGAAACCGGGGGGACAGCTAGGCGGGACACGACCGGGAGGCACGCCAGGTACGCAGAGGACGTCGCCGGGGAAGATGAGGTTGGGGTCGGAGATGTGGGGGTTGGCGGCGATGAGATCGTCCAGACTTACTCCGAAACGCT
>JASUSC010000013.1 GCA_030446285.1 Eubacteriales bacterium
TTGAGACAACCATAGCCCCTGCCCCAAGAAGCAGGAACTCACGCCCTTCCAACCGGGTCTCCCCACTTGCCCTGAAATCAAAAAGCCTTTCAGGACAGAAGGGAGAAAAAACTATCTCTAACTTTTTCTCCTGAACGGTCGAAATTTACCCTTTAGCAACCTTGCACCAGGGGGAAAGGGCTCGCCCATCTCCTCCCTTGCGTCAACTTATCCTTTCCCATCCCATATAATATCAGCGGAATTGCCAAAGATTTTTTCCGGCTACCGGCAGAAAAGCCCGGCAGGTCCGGCATTATCTGGAGGGATAACTGACATGTGCGGCATTGCAGGATGGATTCACTGGCAGCGCGACTTGCGGGACGCAGGGATCGTTATGGAAAAAATGGCGGCCACCCTGGTTCCCCGCGGTCCCGACGCCTCCGGCTACTGGCTTTCCCGCCACGCCGCCTTTGCCCACCGCCGCCTTATCGTAGTCGATCCTGCCGGCGGGGGCCAGCCTATGATCCGCCAGAAAGGCAATCACCACTACGTTCTCGTCTACAACGGCGAACTCTACAATACGGAAGAACTGCGCTCCCAGCTCCTCGCCAGAGGCTACACCTTCCGTGGGCACTCGGACACGGAAGTTCTCCTTACTGCTTACATGGAATGGGGTCCGGGCTGCGTGGAAAAGTTAAACGGCATCTTCGCTTTTGCCGTCTGGGACTCAGAGCGACAGCTTCTCTTCCTGGCCCGCGACAGGCTGGGTGTTAAGCCCCTTTTCTTCTGCCGGCGCCCGCACTCCCTTATTTTTGCTTCCGAGCTGAAGGCCATCCTGGCCCACCCCGAAATCGAACCCAAAATTGACGCCGAGGGACTGGCGGAAATTTTCGTCATGGGTCCCTCCCGTACCCCCGGCCACGGCGTCTTCAAGGGAATAGAAGAACTAAAACCGGGCTACTGCCTCACCTTTAACCGTTCCGGCCTCCACACGAGCCGCTACTGGGCTTTAGAAAGCCGTCCCCACACCGATGACCTTGCGACCACAGCGAGAAAAATAAGGGAATTACTGGAAGACGCCGTGGTCAGACAGCTGGTAGCCGACGTCCCCGTTTGCACCCTCCTTTCCGGGGGACTGGATTCCAGTACCATCACCGCCTTCGCTGCCAGAGAATACCAACGCCGCGGGCTGCCCCCTTTGCGCACTTTTTCTATCGACTACGAGGGCAACGAACGCCACTTCCAGCGCAATCTTTTTCAGCCGGAAGCCGACCCTCCCTTCGTCAAACTGGTATCTGACTATTACGGTACCAGCCATCGCAACATCACCGTAACTACTAATCAATTGGCCGAGGCTTTAATTCCCGCCATGCAGGCCCGCGACCTACCGGGAATGGCCGACATTGACTCTTCTCTCCTTCTCTTCTGCCAGGAAATTAAAAAAGAGGCTACGGTAGCCCTCTCCGGAGAATGTGCCGACGAAGTTTTCGGGGGCTATCCCTGGTTCCACCAGCCGGAAGCCATCAACAGCAGCACCTTCCCCTGGATGCGCAGGCTGCCGGAAAAGCTGAAATATTTTTCTAGCGAACTCGTTGATTACATCAAGCCGGAAGAATACCTCACGCGAAGGTATCTGGAAACCCTGGACGAAGTACCCCGTTTGGAAGGGGAAAGTTCCTTCGAAAACCGCATCCGGGAAATTTTTTACCTGACCATCCAGTGGTTTATGACCACCCTCCTGGACCGCAAAGATCGGATGAGCATGGCCTGCGGCTTAGAAGTACGGGTTCCCTTTGCCGACCACCGCTTGGTCGAGTACCTGTGGAACATTCCCTGGAGCATGAAAAACTACGGCGGTCAGCCCAAAGGAATTATGCGCCTGGCTTTGCAGGACGTTCTCCCGCCGGAAGTCCTTAACCGGCGCAAAACTCCTTATCCTAAAACTCACAACCCGGCCTACTCCCAGGCTGTCCGCCGCCTGCTCAAGGAGGTTATTACCGATCCCTCTTCACCGCTGCTGCCTTTCCTCAACGTGAAAAAACTGCTGGCAGACCTGGAAAGAGATGAAGATTTCTTCGACGTGCCCTGGTTTGGGCAACTTATGACCGGTCCCCAGTTCCTGGCCTATCTCCTGCAAACTGACGCCTGGTTCCGCCACTACCGGGTCCAGGTCCTGTAAGCAAAAAACCGGGCCTGACATCTCGGGCCCGGCTTTTATCTTACCAGCACCAGTTTGCCCGATGCGGTATTGATAGCATAACGGCAAACGTACAGTCTCCGGCCGCAGCAGGTGCAATATGCCTTGGGCTGGTTAAAGCGATCCCGGCGAAAGCGACGGGGGTAAAATATCAATAACAACTCTCGCTCTAGTCTATCTAGACAAAAAGGGCTTACTTCCCGGTAAAAAACTTTTGCTATTTCTGTCCATCCGCTTCTGGTAGAAGAAAGAGGTGACCAGCTCGAAACCTATCTCTTGGGCCTCGAAGATCTGCTCTGTGCTGCCGATAAAGAGAACTCCTCCCGGTTTTAGCGACTGGTGAAACTTGCGGTAAAGCTCGTTCTTGCTTTCCTCTGTGAAATATATGACTACGTTGCGGCATAAGATAAGGTCGAAGCCGCTTTCAAAAGGATCCCGCAGGAGGTTGTGTTTTTTAAACTGGACTTTTTTCTTGATGCTGTCTTTCAGCCGGTAAATGCCGTTTTCCACTTCAAAGTATTTTTTGATATAAATTTGTGGTAAGCCGGCAAGAGATCTCTCACTGTATTCCCCAACCCTTGCCTTGGCCAGAGCATCTTCATCTATGTCCGTAGCTAGAATGGAATAATTGAGCTGGGGGAAATTGTGATCGAGAACCATAGCCAAAGTATACGGCTCTTCACCGGTAGAACAACCGGCACTCCAAGCCCGGAAACGGACACCGACATTTTCGATAAGCATAGGAATTATGGTTTTTATAAGCACTTCCCATTGAGGCGGGTTGCGGTAAAACTCGGAGACGTTGATGGTAATGGTATCCAGGAACTTGTGCCATTGCTCCTGGTCTTTCTCCAGAATCAGCAGGTAATCATCGTAGTCTTTGGCGCCTACCATGCGCATAAGACTGTTGATTCTCCGCTCCATCTGGGGGCGCTTGTAGCCCCCTAAATCCAGCCCCCGCCTATGGCGCAACTTTTCCAAGAACGCTAGATAAGCATCCACTACCAACACCAGCCTATTTGTTTTAATTTTTAAGTCATTTTTTGAAAAAAAGTAAAAGTAAAAGTAAAAATACGTGCTGGGAATGAGGGAAAGAAGAAACAATCAGGACTGCCACCAAGGCCAGCCCCTGGAGAATCAAAACCAGGTATTTCCGTAATATTTTCGCCACCTATTTTTTTCTTTTTTTCAGAAATTTTATTCTCATGCCACTACCCGGAAGGCCTTCTCCGCTGCTGCAATGGTCCGATCGATATCTTCATCACTGTGGGCCAGGGATACAAAAGCCGCCTCAAACTGGGAAGGTGCCAGGTATACCCCTTCCTCCAGCATGGCCCGGAAGAAAGCAGCATACTTGTTCGTGTCCGAGGTTAAAGCCGAAGCATAGTCGGTTACCGGCTGGTCGGTAAAGAAAGCGCAAAGCATAGATCCTACCCGGTTGAAAGTAACCCTCACTCCTGCCTTGCGAGCCGCTTCTTCCAGTCCCGCCGCCAACCGCGCCGATTTCCCTTCCAGCTCCTCGTATACACCGGGTTTCTGCAGTTCTTGCAAAGTTTCAATTCCGGCCGTCATCGCCAGCGGGTTGCCGGAAAGAGTCCCCGCCTGATAAACCGGGCCGGCCGGGGCGATCATCTCCATTATTTCTCGCCGGCCGCCGTATGCCCCCACGGGCAGACCGCCGCCGATAATTTTACCCAGACAGGTGAGATCAGGTTCTATACCGTAAAGGGTCTGGGCTCCGCCGTAGGCCACCCGGAAGCCGGACATTACCTCGTCGAAGATAAGCAACGCTCCGTATTCGCGGGTCAACTGCCGTAATCCCTCCAGGAAACCTTCCTTTGGGGGCACTACCCCCATATTCCCAGGTACCCCTTCCACAATGACGGCGGCGATATTCTCGCCCTCCAGTTCAAAAATCTGCCGTAAGGTTTCCAAGTCATTGTAAGGAGCATTGATGGTATCGGCAGCAATTCCCGCCGGTACTCCCGGACTGCTGGGAACACCTAAGGTCAGAGCTCCGGAGCCAGCCTTAATTAAGAGAGAGTCGGCGTGGCCGTGGTAACACCCCTCAAACTTGACAATTTTGGACCTGCCAGTATAAGCCCGGACTAGGCGCAAAGCGCTCATGGTAGCTTCCGTGCCAGAATTGACAAACCGTACCATGTCCATAGCCGGGAAAGCTTCCACGATCATCCGGGCCAGTTCCGTCTCCAACTCGGTAGGAGCGCCGTAACTTATGCCCTTATCCAGGTATTTCTTCAGAGCCTCAACTACCCGGGGATGGTTGTGCCCTAAAATCATGGGCCCCCAGGAGCCCACGTAGTCTATGTACTCGTTCCCGTCCACATCGTAAATCTTAGATCCCCGTGCCCGGTCAATAAAGAGGGGCTGCCCGCCGACCGCTTTGAAAGCCCGTACCGGGCTGTTTACCCCGCCGGGAATGTACTTCTGCGCCTCTTCATAGCAGCGAATGGACTTTTCAATCCCGTTTTTCATCGTCACTCCTCCTCACGGGAAAATTCCGGACCGGCCGGTTGTTTACCCAGGCCGGCCTGGCTTAAATTTTTAGTAACCTTTGCGACCCTGATATAAGCACCAAGGTTCTTCCGCCATATAGTCGCCGTCGTTATAGAAGGCCGCCCGCGCCCGGCAGCCGCCGCATATCTTTTTGTAGGCGCACTTGCCGCAGCCGCCCTTGTAATCCATGGTCCGCAGGGTTTTAAACACTTCGCTGTTGGCCCAAATTTCACTGAACGGAGTCTCCCGCACATTGCCCACTTCTATATCCATGTAGGCACAGGGCTGCACTTTCCCTTTGGGGCCAATAATGCAGTAAGAAATTCCCGCCAGACAACCCCGGCCGAAACGCATGGGTACTCCCATCTGCTTGGCAATCCGCATAAACTGGGGCGCACAGGTCGGTTTGAGTTCAATGTTCACTTCCTGCTGCTTTTTGACTATGCGGCTGAGAATGTTTTCGTACTGCTCGGCCCGCAGGGACTCCTCTTCAATGTTCTTGGCGCGACCGGTAGGCACCAGGAAAAAGAAGTGATGGGCCCTGGCCCCTATTTCCACGGCAAAATCAGTGATCTTCTCCGCTTCCTCGTAGTTCCAGTCCATGAGGGTGGTGTGAATCTGGAAGGGCACTCCGGCCTCACGCAGGTTTTTCATTCCCTGCACAGCTCCTTCCCATGCTCCTTCCAGTTTGCGCAGGCGGTCGTGTTTCTCTTTGTCCAGGCTGTCTAAGCTGATACCCACGCAGTCGACGTTGATCTCCTTCAACTTACGGGCCACTTCCGGAGTAATGAGGGTTCCATTGGTCCCGAAAACGGTAATGAGCCCCAATTTCTTGGCATACTCCGCCAGTTCAAAAATGTCTTCCCGCATGAAGGGCTCGCCGCCGCTGAAGATCATTATTTTAAAACCAACTTTTTTTATTTCATCCAGCAGGGCTTTCCCTTCTTCCGTATTCAGTTCTTCTTCAGCCTTTACCCCTGCATCACGATAGCAGTGGTCGCAGTACATGTTGCACTGATTGGTAGTGTTCCAGGATACAATCAAGGCTAAGGTTATTCCTCCTTTAGCCAGCGGGCCAGGTCCTTGGCGTGATAGGTAATGATAATGTCGGCACCCGCCCGCTTGATTCCTGTGACAATTTCCATCACTATTCGCTTCTCGTCCAGCCAGCCCATCTGGGCAGCAGCTTTAACCATAGCGTACTCGCCGCTCACGTTGTAAGCGGCAACCGGCACTCCGAAGGTATCTTTCACCCGGCGGATGATATCAAGGTAAGCCAGAGCCGGCTTTACCATGACAATGTCCGCCCCTTCCTCTAAGTCAAGCCGGACCTCCTTCAAAGCCTCCAAGCCGTTGGCCGGGTCCATCTGGTACCCCCTGCGGTCACCGAACTGGGGAGCCGACTCAGCTACGTCCCGGAAGGGACCGTAGAAAGCAGAAGCGTACTTGGCCGCATAGGACATGATGGGGAGATGGCTGTAACCGGCTTCATCCAGCACCCGCCGGATGTGCCCAACCCGGCCGTCCATCATGTCGGAAGGAGCCACCATGTCGGCTCCTGCCCGGGCATAGGAGAGGGCTACCTTCCCTAACACTTCCAGGGTGGCGTCGTTCATCACGTTGCCCTTTTCGTCTAAGAGCCCGCAGTGGCCGTGGCTGGTATATTCGCATAAACAGAGGTCAGGAATGACTAAAAGTTCCGGGCATTTATCTTTAATAGCCCTGATTGCCCGCTGCACCGCTTCATTATCGTCGTAAGCGGAAGACCCTTTTTCGTCTTTATAAGCCGGGATACCGAAGAGAAGCACTGCAGGAATCCCTAACTTCCAGGCCTCTTCCGCTTCTTTTACCGCCAGATCAACGGAGAGTTGATATACCCCGGGCATAGAGGCAACAGGGTTCTTTACTCCCTGGCCGTTGGTAACAAAGATTGGGTAAATAAGATCGTCTACAGTTACCTTGGTTTCCCGGACCATCCGGCGCAGGGTTTCAGACGCCCTGAGCCGGCGCGGTCTTTCCTGCGGAAATCCCATTCTCAACCCTCCCTGAAATAATCTACCAGTGCCTCTAGCAAGCCATCGACCGTGTATTTGCTCGCCACCACATCAACCCGCAACCCCAATTCTTTGGCCGTCTCCGCGGTAATGGGACCGATGCAGGCTACTGTTACCCCCTCGAGAAGAGAAGGAAGTTCGTTCTCCGGTAATAAACGGACAAAGTTGCGCACGGTGGAAGAACTGGTAAAGGTGAGGACGTGGAGTTTCTTCTCCCGCAACATTTTCAGCAGTTCTTCACGGTTGCCTTTTGCCGGCAAGGTGCGATAAGCCGGAACCTCTATCACTTCCGCCCCCATCTGCGCCAGGGCCTGGGGCAAAGCCTTGCGGGCAATATCGGAGCGCGGGAGAAGGAATTTTTTCCCTTTCAGGTCATATTCCTGCAGCATGGCCACAATTCCTTCGGCCACAAACTCTTCCGGCATGAGATCACAAAAGAGACCGTATTTTTCCACCGCTTCCCGGGTCCGGGGACCGATGGCAATAATCTTAGCCGCTCCTAAAGCCCGGATATCCACCCGCAGTTCCCGCATCCTGCCGAAGAAGGCTTCTACTCCGTTGGCACTGGTGAAAACCACCCAGTCAAATTCGCCCAGTCGGGAAATGGCCGCATCCAGGGGGCCGAAATCTTCCGGCGGGGCAATGGCAATGGTGGGAAACTCCCATGGCTCGCCGCCCAGAGCTTCGATTTTTTCCGCCATACTTCCTCCCTGCCCCCTCGCCCGGGCTACAAGAACGCGCTTGCCGAACAGGGGCTTTTGCTCGTACCAGGCCAGCTTCTCCCTGAGCTTGACCACTTCGCCGACAACGATTATTACCGGATGAGATAGTCCCGCCTGGCGGGCCTTTTCTTCGATGTCGGCCAGGGTACCGGTTACCGTCCTCTGCTCCGGTCGCGTGCCCCAGGTGACGAGGGCCACCGGTGTTTCTGGTGCTCTCCCGTGTTCAAGGAGCTTTTTTACAATCAGGGGTAAATTGCGCATCCCCATATAAAAAACCAGGGTATCCACCCCGGGAGCCAGGTGCTGCCACCGCAGGGAGGAATCTTCCTTTTGCGGGTCTTCATTACCGGTAATTAAAGCTACCGTGGAGGAATAATCACGGTGGGTAACAGGAATGCCGGCATAAGCTGCCACCCCGATCCCGGAGGTCACTCCTGGAACCACCTCAAAGGGAATACCCCGCTCGGCCAAATAATTAGCCTCCTCCCCTCCGCGGCCGAAGACAAAGGGGTCGCCCCCCTTGAGCCGTACCACCCGGTAACCCTGTTCCGCTTTTTCCGCCAGAATACGATTAATTTCCTCCTGCGCAAAGGAATGGCGGCCGGGAGCTTTGCCGGCGTAAATCAGTTCGGCATCCTCCCGAACAAAACTGAGCAGTCGGGGGGAAGCCAGCCGGTCATAAACCACTACATCGGCCTGCTGCAGGCAGCGCAGCCCTTTTAAAGTTATCAGCCCAGGATCTCCGGGCCCGGCTCCTACCAGATACACTATTCCCTTACCCATTGGCATCTATCTCCTGTCGCAGTTCTTTTAATACCTCATCAGCGCCCATAGCCAAAAGTCTCTTCGCCAGATCTATTCCCAGTTCTTCCGCCTCTTCAGGGGAACCAGAAATCTCAGCCCGGAACAGTCTCTTCCCGTCCAGGCTGGCTACAACGCCCTGGAGGCGAAGTTCGCCTCCCTCAATCTGTCCCAGGGCCCCAATGGGAATCTGGCAGCCGCCTTCCAGGTAGCGTAGAAAGGCCCGTTCTGCTTTAATAGACTTCTCCGCAGAATAATCGTTGAGGGGAGCCACTAGCTCTGCGATTTCTTTGTCTCCTTCCCTTATCTCCACCCCTATGGAACCCTGGCCCACCGCCGGCAGGAAGAGGGAATCCGGTAAATACTGTTTAATGAGATTCTGCCATCCCAGACGGATTACACCCGCCGCTGCGAGAATGATACCGTCCAGATTCTGCTCCCGCAACTTCCGCAGCCGGGTGTTCAGATTCCCCCGTAGCGGAACCAACTGCAGGTTGGGTCGGTAATGAAGAAGCTGGGCGCAGCGTCGCAGGCTGCTGGTCCCCACCCTGGCACCCGGTGGAAGAGCATCGATGGAGTCATACCTTTCGGAAATAAAAACATCGCAGGGGTTTTCCCGCGGGCAAATAGCCCCGATGGTCAGACCTGCTGGTAGCTTGGTCGGCAAGTCCTTCATACTGTGGACCGCCAGATCAATTTCTCCCCGCAGCATCGCCTGCTCTAATTCTTTGGTAAAAAGGCCCCTATCGCCAATTTTGGCCAGGGCCACATCGAGAATTTTATCTCCCCTGGTTTTCATGGTAACAATACGAAATTTGCGGCCGGGATGGAGCTCCCTGAGCCTATTTACCACCCACTCCGTCTGCCAGAGGGCCAGTGCACTATCTCTGGAACCAACCAGTATCTCCCGTGTCATTTCTTCGCCTCCTAAATCCAGTATTGCCCCAGTTTTCTCTTGGAATTACGACACACCCCGGCCTTCCAGTCCCGCGTCGGATTTTCTTTTCCCTTGGTTTCATCTATATTTTGGTAGGCAAGGCCTGCTGCTCTTCCTTTTCCCGCTTTTTCCTGGGCCGCTGCCCCTCCACTTCCAGGTTAAAGAGGTTCTGTAAAATTTCTGTATAAAGGTGGCCCTGAGAAGTATTGGCGTAGGCCTTCAATTGAACAATGGGGTCGTGGATTAATTTTTTAACAATGGAGTTGACCATGCTGCTGATTACTTTTTTCTCCCGCTCGCTGATATTGCCCAGCCGGTTAAAAGCCCGCCGCAGTTCGGCTTCCTTAATACTTTCTGCCTTGTTGCGCAAAGCCACGATGGTAGGAATAACAAAGAGGGAGTTGAGCCATTTCATAAACTCCTCAATTTCCTCTTCGATTATCTTTTCTGCCTTTTTTGCTGCCCGGCGTCGCTCTTCCAGATTGCGGTCTACCACGTATTGCAACGCATCGATGTCGTACAGTTCCACACCGGATATCTTCCCTACCAGCGGGTCCACGTCCCGGGGCACTGCAATGTCGATGATGAAAAGTTTGCGCTCGGCTTCCCGGCCCTCTATCACCCGCTGCACTTCCTCTTCGTGCAGGATATAATGAGGAGAAGCAGTACAGGTGATCACAATATCGGCATCTGCCAAGGCAGTCAACAATTGATCGTAAGGAACAGCCTGAGCCTGGTAACGAGCTGCCAACTCCTCCGCACGCTCAAAGGAGCGGTTGGTTACTACTACCTCTGAAACACCGTTGGCCAGCATGTGCTTGAGAGTAAGCTCGCTCATTTTCCCGGCGCCGATTACTAACGCCTTTAAACCTTCCATGTTGCCAAAAATTTGACGCGCCAGCTCAACCGCCGCATAACTGATGGATACGGCATGCCGGTCGATACCTGTTTCGGTCCGTACCCTCTTTCCTACCACAATAGCCTGCTGGAACAGGGTGTTGAGAATACCGTTGGTTGCGCCGCACTCACACGCCCGTTGGTAAGCAACCCGCACCTGTCCCAAAATCTGGGTCTCGCCCAAAACCATGGAATCCAGACCGGAAGCTACCCGGAAAAGATGGTGGATGCAATCGGAGAGAGTGTGGACGTAGAGATAATTTTTTAACTCACTCAGAGGCACTCCTGAAACATCAGCAAGAAAGGCACGGATGCTGTGAAGGCCCTTTTCCACATCAAGGGCAGCTCCGTAAACTTCGGTTCGGTTGCAGGTGGAAAGGATGGCGCACCCCTCTAAGTTGCCGTATCCCCGCAACCGGTGTAAATATTCAGCCAGCTTGTTTTCAGGAAAACTCAGTTTTTCCCGTATTTCAACTGGGGCCGTCTTGTGATTCAGCCCCACCACCACCAAAAACATCTTTTATCCGCTCCTCTATTAATTCCTGTTGTCCACGCGTAAGCAGTTCCAAGTTTTCAGGAGTAAGAACTATTTGCGCTATTTTTTCCTGCAACTCTTTGCGCCGCTTTTCATCAGCGATGTTTTTTCCTTTCTGCCGGTAGACGGAAAGAAGAGAAAGGGCAGCATCCAGCCCCGGACCCAGTAACCCTGCTATTCTGTCTCGCACCAGCCGCGCCAGCACGGGGCTGCTCCCGCCAGTGCTTACAGCTACAGTTACCTTGCCTTGCTGGAACACCGCCGGCAGGATAAAATCACAGCTGGCAGGATCATCGACTACGTTAACCAGAATCCGCCGCTTCCGGCAGTCCTCCGCCACCCGCCGGTTTATCTCCCGGCTATTAGTGGCAGCCACCGCCAGGAAATAAGGTTTTTCATCCAGGAATTCTTCTCGGTAACTCTCCGGGTAACAGCGGATAGCAACCTGACGTTGCAGAGCAACCAGTTCCGGGTGCAACTCAGGGCTTACCACCGTTACCAAACCCCCGGCCTGGAGCAAACTTTTGACCTTGCGCAGGGCTACCTGCCCACCGCCTACCACAAGGCAATCTTTCTGGTTCAAGCTCAGGACAACAGGATAGCTAAACCCCATAATTTTCAGCCTCGGCTGCCGGAAAGCTTCTTATGCGTAAGAATGGAGTCCAGGCACGAAGTAGTTGATACCAAAGAAGGTAAACAGAACGGCAATGAAACCAAGAATAGCAAAGAAAATAGCTCTTCTTCCCCGCCAGTCCAGCATTAGCCGGTTATGGGGGTAGGCAGCGTAAATAATCCAGGTAATGAGGGTTCAGGTCTCTTTCGGGTCCCAGCTCCAGTAACGGCCCCAGGCAAACTCAACCCAAATGGCGCCGGAGATAATGACTATCGAAAGGAAGATAAAGCCAAAGACGATAAAACGATAGGCCAGTTCCTCAAAGGTCGTCCTCGACGGTAAGACCCGGACAAGAGCACACCCCGGCTGCCGGACCTTTCTCCGGCTTCTTTGATAAGGTACATGATGGCCAGGCCGAAAGAGACGGCAAAAGCACCGTAAGAAATAATGGAAGTAGCCACGTGAATATAGAGCCGGTTGCTGCACAACACCGGCATCAAGTCAGTAGGCGATCTCTCCTCTCACAAAAACATCAGCACAGAAGCTAGCAGCAACCAGGCTCTCGGCATAACGAGGGCACCTAACATCCGCAGGTTGTACTTCCACTCAGCAAACATATAGATAAGCACAATCCAATAGATAAGCACAATACCCCAGGTAAAAGAAACTAGAAAATCATAGCCGTTGGACAAAGACGGTTGCCCTGCCTTTTTCCAGCGCACAAGCAACAGAACCGTATTCGCCAGCAGACCTACTGCTGCTGCCAAAGTTCCTCCCTTGTCCAAACTTTCACTGTGGAAAGCCGCATAGATTAAAATAAAGAAGGGTAGCGATGAAATAGGCAGCAAAGGTCACATAGCTGTACACCGCCCGAAACTTGTTCAGCTTTATTTCCACATTGTCACGTGGATCCGCAATCCGCACCTTGGGAACCACGGTCGGGCTAACTTTATCTCCTTCGGAAATTTCCCCATAAGTGTTGGAAAACCTCCAGTCCCCTGAAAAGTAAAGATCATAGCCACTATTATCACAATAAAGGCCAAATGGATGACAAAAGGCCCCCCTCCCAATCCGTCCTTTGTCCGCTGCTAAAAAGCGTTTACCCTCTTCCTCCCGTTTCAAAACGCGGCAACCTTTGCCCTTCAGGACTTCCTCAACCTGGTTCGCCACTTCTGCCGGACTGCCGCTCTTTCTGCTCTCGAAGCCGTATCTCAAACCCCGAAAGACGCTCTCGCTGAAATCCAAACGCGGCCCGCGTAATGCAGCTCTAATTGCCGGCCAGCGGTTAAAGATGATTTAGACAGAGAAGGCCCAGAAGAGCGAGGAAAAGGGGGTTGTTATAAAAACACTCGTAATTTTCCTTCATCACCAGGGTACCGATTATGGAGGCCAGAGTAATAATTATCAGGAGGATAACCCTCATCTTCATTGAGCTAAAAAGTTCCAGAACACCTGAACCAGATCTTTTGCATTTCCGTCCTGAGCAGGCATTACCTCTTCCACTTCAGCCACTTGTTTTGTCGCTTCCTTTTCGTCCAGTTTAGTTTTCTTTTTCTTCGCCATGACTTCAACTCGCTTACCTGCAAAATCTACTACATCATTATAATTATAATTTCTTATTCCAGCGATAACAAGACAAAATCTGCGTTAAGTCTCGCCCAAATGCGTGGACAACGGCTATTATCCCTACTTCGTACTCTTTTCCCTCGCATTTCCTTAGACACCAGTACAGGATTACTTCCGCTTCTTTATCGCAAGGTCCTTTAACCAGTCTCTGTTACGGTAAAATATCACCCGCAGTTCTCCCGGGATACTGAACACCATGTGCCTGTGTGCCATATCTATTATCCGCTCGGCTTGTCTCTCCGCATGTCTCTGAGAATTTTTTTATGCTCTCGAGGAAATCGTTCCCAATGTTCCTTAGTTCCTTAAAAACCTTAATTAGCTGTTTCTTGTCTCGCCCTGTTCGCACTTTTGTATTTTTACCTTAACATCCTGAGTTACCCACAACAAGCCTAAAGCATAATTTCCTAAAATAAGTAAAAAGCCGGTTTTGCCACCGGCAAAAGGGTAAATCCGCCTTTACTGTCCGTTTTCGCCTTCCGGCCGTATTCCCCTCTTGGTTAACTCAGCCACTAAGTAGGGGTAGGATAGGGCTCCGGCCATTACCGGTTCCGAATCAAAAGCAATAATAGGCAAGGGAGTTTTGTAATCGTCCAGGTATTTCTTCACTTCCGGATAGTCGTCCAAACGGGGATCGTCATTGACATCAATGTATTCCAGATCTACCCTCCCCCCGTATTTCTCCTGCAAAATTTCTCTGATAACGCCGGCAATCTCCTCCTGAGATTGAGATGGCCCTCAGCCGCCGCGGCTGCAGCTATCAAAAATTCGGGAACCAAAAACCCTGATGGTTACTTCTGCCATAAATATCACTCCTTTCCGCCGGTCAGTTTCTCTGACGTCGCAACTCTTCATCTACCCATGCCAGTTCCTCTTCTAGCTCTTCCAACTGGACAAACATGGCCGGTTGCAGGGAATGGGCCGGAAAGCGCTTCTCCAGGTTCTCTTTTTTCTCCGCCAGCTTTTCTCGGTACAGCGGAGCTGGTCTTCCGTCATTGTCTTAAATTCAACCATGACTTTTCACCGCCTTTTCCGGCGAAAGCCTCCGGCTTCCAGTATTTAGAAGCCTCAGCCGAAGGCTCTGGCCGAACAGGAAGGCGTCCCTGCCGAGGGACAGGAAGACGAACTGCTACCCTTCATGACGGCAAAACCGGTAAAAAGCTGCTTCACCTTCCCACCGCATTTGGGACAGGTGACGCTGTCCTTTTCGGCAATAGCCACCATTTTGCTAAATATATGACCGCAGCTTTCACAGCGGAAATCGTAATTCGGCATACCTATCACCTCCGAATACCCGGTTACCCTCCGGGGGTATTTTAACACAAAACCATCAGCTCTGCAAGCGGCCAAAAAGCATGGTACTTCCCTAACTGCTCGACTTTATCTCATTTTTTTCTCCTCCAGGTACTTCTCCACCGCTACCGCCGCCATCGCCCCATCGGCAGCCGCCGTTATTACCTGCCGCAGTTTTTTCTGGCGCACGTCGCCGGCGGCGAAAATACCGGGAATCGAAGTCATCAAGTTATCGTCGGTAATTAGGTAACCTCCTTCATCTACGCGCGCCAGCTCTCGAATAAACTCAGTATTGGGCTTCATGCCTATATAGATGAAAATCCCGTCTACCGCAATGCTTCGTTTCTCGCCGGTTTTCGCATCCTGGAGCAAAAGGGCCTCCACTTTGTCCGTTCCCAGGATTTCCGCCACCGTGGTGTTCCAAATAAATTCGATCTTGGGATTGGCAAAAGCCCTCTCCTGCAGCACCTTTGTAGCCCGCAGGGCGTCGCGGCGATGAATCAGATACACCTTGTCCACCAGCTTGGTGAGGAAGAGAGCCTCTTCGACGGCAGCATCTCCTCCTCCTACCACCGCCACCTTCTTGTCCCGGAAAAAGGCTCCGTCGCAGGTGGCGCAGTAGGAAACGCCGCGGCCCCTAAGCTCCCTTTCTCCCTTTACTCCTAACTCTTTCGGCTCGGCGCCGGTGGCAATGATCAGGGCCCGGCCAACCATTTCCCGGTCGGTGCAGCTGAGAATAAAACGTCCATCTTCCTCCCGCACCCGCTCCACGTTGGTGGTGACAAACTCCACCCCGAACCGGCGGGCTTGATCAGCCATGCGCATCATCAGTTCCGGTCCCATAATCCCTTCCGGAAAACCGGGATAATTCTCAATCATTTCCGTAGTGGCCGCCTGACCACCGGGCATACCCCGTTCCACTAAAGCGGTTTTCAAATTGGCGCGACCGGCATACAGTCCAGCAGTAAGCCCGGCCGGCCCACCCCCAATTATTATCACATCGTAGCTCATTTTCCCAGCTCCTTTTCCTTTTTCTTCCCTGCCTCTATTATACCCTATTGGGGTATATCTGGCAAGATAACTTTACTAGTTTTTTACCCCGCTACTATCCCGTCAATATAAAAAAACAACAGCGCAGGCTACCATTTGCCGAATACGGGGCATATAATATTTTTAGTCAGGCTTGCTAAAAAACCGCAACAGTCAAGCAAGGAGGTTAACCTTTAGGAGCAAAAAAAGCTATGGAAACCTGGCGTCGTAACCTTTTTGCCATGTGGTTTGCCCAGGCTACAGGAATGAGCACCCTTTCTTTTATTATGTCCTTCATCCCCCTTTACGTTGTCCACTTAGGGGTAAAAAATCCTGCCGCTGCCGCCCGCTGGGCCGGACTATTGATGGGCACCAGCGCCTTTTTCGCCACTTTTTTCGGTCCTCTGTGGGGCAGCCTGGCCGACCGCATCGGTCGCAAACCGATGGTAGAAAGGGTTTTGATCAGTAATTCAGTGATCACGCTGCTGATGGCCTTTGCCGGGAACGTGTATGTATTCTTCTTCCTGCGGGTAATTCAAGGAATGTTAGGAGGCTTTTACTCAGCCGCCATCGCCCTCGTCACCAGTTTTACCCCGCCGGAAAAAACCGGTTTTGCACTGGGTTTATTTCAAACAGCCATGACTGCCGGCTATACCCTGGGTCCCCTTATCGGGGGAGTCTTAGCCGACAGGGTAGGCTTTCGCAACACTTTTCTCATCATGGCTTGTTTTAGCCTCACCGCCTTTTTTATCGTTCACTTTCTGGTGCAGGAAAACTTTCGTCCTTCCGCCAGCCACAGGGAACCCCTTCTCCAGTCCCTGCGCCGCACTTTGCAAATCCCGGGTTTGCTCCCAGTATTGCTGGTAAACTTTGGCGTCCAGTTTTCTCTCATGGCTATTGGCCCTATCATACCCCTTTTCATCAAAGAACTGGGAACGGGCAGCAGCTACCTGGCTTCCTTTTCCGGCCTGGTCATTGCCGTGGGCGGCCTGTGCGGTTCCCTTTCGGCCCTGATAGCGGGGAACCTCAGCGACCGCTTTCCCGCCAAGAGGGTAATGGCCATTCTTGTAACCGGCGGCACCGTGGCCTTCGTCCTGCAGGGACTGGCCCAGTCCCCCTGGCAGCTCCTCCTCTTCCGCGGACTCACCGGTCTTTTTATGGGAGGCATGATTCCGGCCGCCAACACCCTCATCAACACCATGATTCCCCGGGACAGAAAAGGCTCGGCTTTCGGCCTTACCACCAGCTTTTCTCTCCTGGGCAACGTCCTGGGACCGGTGTGTGGCGGTCTCCTGGCATCAGCAACCGGATTCCGCGGTGTCTTTCTAATCATTGCTGCTCTTACGGGTACTCTTTCCCTCTGGCTGCACACTGCCGGCCGGAAAATCCTTCCCGGCCGTTTATCAAACTAAAGCAAAGGAGAGCGTGGAATGACCCTGCCCAATCTGATAACTTTTTTTCGCCTCCTTCTAATTCCCGTTTTTCTCCTGGTTTTCTGGAGCGATAATCAGAACCTGCTTTTGGCCATGACCATCTTTGCCCTGGCCGGCCTTTCCGACCTGTTGGACGGCTACCTGGCCCGAAAATTAAATGCCATCTCTGACATCGGCAAAGTCCTTGACCCCATTGCCGATAAAGGGATAACGGCTGCCGCTGTCGTCTCCCTCTACCTGGACGACCATATGCCGGAATGGTTAGTGCTGGTTCTTTTAAGCAAAGAAGCGGTGATGATCTTGGGTGGTACCTATCTCTGGGTACGAAAAAAACAGCGGGATTTGAGTGCCCGCATTGCCGGCAAAGCAGCTACTTTCCTCATTTTCGTTGCCGTCCCTTTCAACGCCTTTAAACTTCCCGGCCGCTCCGCGGTCAACGTGGCCGCCGCCGCAGCTACTCTGGTAGCTCTCATTTACTACTGCTGGGTATTTTTCCTCCCCTCAGTTTCTTCTTTCTTCCTGGTCCACCGGTTTAAATCGCGGCGGTAGTATTTTTCCATCACCCCCCGGAAAGCCTCTTCCAGGTCAATTCCCAGAGAATTGGCCAGACATACCAGCACGAAAAGGACATCCCCTATCTCTTCGGCCACATCCCCTTCCGGCTCATCGGCTTTTTTAGGTTTGTGGCCGTAACGGTGGTTTAACTCCCGGCAAAGTTCCCCCGTCTCTTCAATGAAGCGCATCATCATGCTCCCCGGCGGCCAGTACCCTTCCTCAAACTGGCTTATCCATCGGTCAACTATTTCCTGCATCTCTTTTATTTCCAAGACCATCCCTCCCTTGCTTTCCATTATAGAACTACGAGGGCAAAAATAAAAGGAGGCCGGATGAAACCGGCCCCGTCCAGGCTGCTCGCGAAATCCAGCAGCCTGTTTTTTTAGGAGGAAAATTCCTTCTCCCATTTAAAATCATCTGCTCACTACCGCTCTTTTCGCCGTAACGTATTTTTCCGCATTGATTCCCGCTATAGCCCCATCGGCAGCAGCGGTGATGGCCTGCCGCACCGACTTGGCCCGCACATCCCCGGCGGCAAACACGCCTTCAATGTCAGTAGCCATCTCCGCATCGGTGATGATGTACCCGTTTTCATTCATGGCCACCTGTCCCCGGAAAAGTTCCGTCGCAGGACGGGTGCCGATGTAAACGAAGACTCCGTCGGTGGGTATCTCTCTCCGCTCGCCGGTGCGGAGATTTTCTATCTCTACCGCAGTAACGTGCCCTTCTCCAATTACCCGCCGTACTTCTGACTCCCAGATTACGTCAATTTTGGGATGGCGCAAAGCCTCTTCCTGGGCAACCCGGGACGCCTGGAAATGGTCAAACTGGTGCACTATGGTGACGTGTTCGGCAAAACGGGTGAGAAACACCGCTTCCTCCACAGCGGAGTTGCCCCCGCCTACCACTATCACCCGCCGGCCCTGGTACATAGCCCCATCAACAGGTAGCACAGTAGTGGACGCCACGCCCCCGAAAGGTGTCCTCCCCTTCCGCGGGAAGCAGACGCGGTTTCGCCCCGGTGGCAATGATGAGAGCCAGAGCATAGTAGTCCGTATCTTCCGTGACCACCTTCTTTACCTCTCCCACCAGGTCCACTTCCGCCACTTCCTTATAATCGTCCACCCGCACGCCGAAACTTTGGGCCTGGCGGAGCATATTATCCATCAGTTCCCGTCCCCTGATCACCCCCGGCGTCCCCGGGTAATTGGCGATATGGTAGGTAGTTGCCGCCTGTCCCCCAGGCAATCCCTCTTCCACCACTACGGCGTTTAGTTTGGCCCGGCCGGCATAGATAGCCGCGCTGAGCCCGGCCGGACCGGCCCCCAAAATTATCAGGTCTGCCTCCACCTGTTTCCTTTCCCCGGGTTTTACCTCCGTCCCGAAGGTCTCCTCAATGGCCCGGCGGAGTTCCGCCTTGGAGATGTAGCCGGCAAGACGCCGCTCCTGCCACAATAATGAAAATACCCTAGCTGTCGCCGGTGACAAAATCATTTTCATTCTCAATGGAACAAGTATTTTTGAACTAACTCACCATCCCTTCGCCTTTCTTTCTTTTCCATCCATAATCTTCATTTTACCTATACCAGGTATTTCTCAAAAATTTTCAAACAACAAGAGCCAATTTTGATAAAATTTTTCCCCAGCTTTTTTCAGGGGTATCTTGACGAATGGGAAAAATCGAGGTATGCTAAAATCAAGTGATACCCCTGCAGGGTATGGATTGGGAACGGCCGTGCAAACCTGGAAAATTCAGGAGGGTGAAAAAATGAAAGAGCTCAAGCTCAAGTTCGGAGAGCGTTTCCGGGATGATAAAGCCGAGCGCCTCATCTACTCCCACGACGTGGCCAGCCTGCCGGACGTGGTAGAAAAAATGGTAATTAAACTGCCCCAGGCTGTGGTCCAGCCCGTCAACGTGGAAGAAGTTGTCTTCGTCGTCAACTACGCCCGCCAGCACAACATCCCCATTGTCCCCCGCGGCGCTGGTACCAGCGGTTACGGCGGTGTCTTGCCGGTTAAAGGTGGCATTGTCGTCAACACCAGCCGGATGCGCCGGATTATCAACGTCGATGAGGAAAACATGACGGTGACGGTAGAACCCGGCGTGGTCTGGGGGCAACTAGAAGAATACCTCAACGAGCGGGGTCTGGCTCTGCGCCTTTATCCCACCAGTACCCCCTCCGCTACCGTAGCCGGCTGGATTGCTGAAGGTGGTACGGGTATCGGCAGCTACGAGTACGGCTACATCGGCCAGCACGTGGTCGCGGTCAAAATCGTTACCCCCGACGGTCAGGTAAAAGTGATGACCGGTTCCGACCTGGACCTGGTTAACCGGGCGGAAGGTATTACCGGCATCATCGTGGAAGCCACCATCAAGGTTCGTCGGAAAGAGGAACATCTCATGCACCTGGCCGCCTTCAAAAATCTGGCCGATCTCCAAAAAACCCTGGCCCAGATTAAAGAGGCCGGCCTGCCTCTGTGGCACGTTGGTTTCGTCACCCGGGAATTCGTCAAGAACAAACTTTTAACGAAAAACAAAGACGCCGCCCATGCCGACAATATGGCCCTTTTCGTCTATCCGCAGAGCCGGGAAGGTCGGGTGAAAGAAAAACTCCTGGCCATTATCCAGGCCAACGGCGGGCTACTCTTGGGTGACAAAGAAGCTCAGGAAGAATGGAATGAACGTTTCTATCCCATGCGTCTCAAATCCTTAGGTCCCTCCCTTATCCCCAGTGAAGCCGTAGTTCCTGTAGCCAACCTGGGAAAAATTTTAGCCGAAGCGGAAGAAAAACTGCCCGGAATCTCCATTGAAGGGATGATGGTGGGTGACAGCGAAGCCACCCTTCTCTGTTTCCTCAAAGGCGACGAGCGCACTTCCGCCTTCACCATCGGCTTTGCTAAGTCCCTTATTCTTCTGGAAGTAGCCCAGAAATACGGTGGTCGTCTCTATTCCGTTGGTCTCTACTTCACCGATATGGCCGAGCAGGTCTTAGGCGAAAGCACCCTGGAAAAACTGCGCCTCTTCAAGCGCCAAGTAGACCCCGGCTCCATCATGAACCCGGGTAAAATCTTGGTGGAGAACGAAAATCCCGCCCTCCTGCGCGGAATGATGAAAATGGGCCGCTACTCTACCGGTATGCTGGGAGTGGCGGAAGCATTCACCAGCAACAAACCGAAAGAGTCGAATAAACTGCCGCGTCCTCTGGCCTCGGCTCCCTATGTCTGCGCCCAGTGTGGTTACTGTACGGAAGTCTGCACCCTGCACCAGGGTTTCGGCTGGGAGAGCGCTTCCCCCAAAGGTAAGTGGTACATCCTCAAGCAGTACCTGGAAGGCAAGTACGAACTGGACCAAAAAATGGTCGACATGCTCCTGATGTGCACCACCTGCAAGAAGTGCGACCCGGTCTGCCAGGTAAACCTGCCCATCATGGAATTGTGGGATATGCTGCGTCCCATTCTGATTATGGAAAAAGGTTACTCCACTTATCCCGCTTTCGAGATGATGGGCGCCAGCATTGAGTCCGACCTCAACATCTGGGCCGGCCGCAAACGGGAGCGGGCCAACTGGATTCCGAAAGACGTAGAAATCAAAGACAAAGCTCCCATCGGCTACTGGGCCGGTTGCACTGCCTCCTTCGTCGAGACGGAAATCGCCGAGCAGGCCGTCCGTATCCTCAAAGAAGGTGGAGTAGAATTCACCACCTTGGGTACCGACGAAGGTTGTTGCGGTATCCCCATGCTGGTAGCCGGTAAGCACGACACTTTTGAAATCGTCTTCAGAAACAACGTGGAAAACCTGCGCAAGCGGGGCGTAAAAGAGCTGGTCATCTCCTGCCCCGGTTGTTATGCCGCCTTCTCCCACTACTACCCGCACTTCGCGGAGAAATTAGGCTACGGCGACTTAGGCATCAAATTCATCCACATCTCCGAAGTAGTGGACCATCTGGTCAAGGAAGGCAAACTGAAATTCAAGAAACCCGTCAACAAGAAATTAGCCTGGCACGACTCCTGCCACATCGGCCGGCTGGCCGGCATCTACGAACCGCCGCGCAACGTCCTCAAAGCCATTCCTGGCGTAGAACTGGTGGAATGCAAGAAGAACCGCGAACACGGCTCCTGCTGCGGTAGCGTTCTCACCCGGATTGGCAATCCCAAGGTATCCAACAAGTTAGCTGCCGACCGGCTGCAGGAAGTCATTGAAGCCGGGGCTGAAGCTCTGGTAGCCACCTGTCCCTGCTGCGAAGTGCAGCTCCGGGTAGGTGGAGCCAAATCGGGAATCAACCTGCCCATTATCGACTTCAGCAGCGTGGTCATCGAAGCCTTAGGCTACGAGGCCAAAGACACCACCGCCTACATGTTCTCCCTGTGGGAAGTCTTTGAAAAAGCCATCGACATCATGACCAGGGATGGCATTGTCAAGATGATGGGCGAGATGATGCCGGAAATCATGCAGGCCATGCCCAACGCTATGAAACCCGTCCTCAAGGGCATGGAAGCCCTGCCCGGCCCCATTCAGAAGCCGTCTTTAAGCCTCATGGAAAAAATGGTACCGCTGATGATGCCCGTCCTCTTCCCCAGCATGATGCCCAAACTGATGCCCAAAGTCATGGAACTGATGAAGAAAGAAATCCCCAACATGCCGCCGCAAATGGAAGAAAAACTGCCCGACATGCTCCCCAAAGTCATGGCCCGCATCATGCCTGGCATGCTGGCGGAAGTGGCTCCTCTCCTGGCACCGAAGATGACGGAATACATCGCCCGCAAGAAAGCCAACTAAAAAACCGGCCTCCTGCCAGTTGTGCCGAAAAAAAATTGCCGGTCCCGAGCGTGGGACCGGTTTTTCTTTGCCTTTCCCGATTCCCTCAAGTTCCGGAAACCACCGCCACCAGCACCTGCCACAAATCGGGGCGGGTCCGCTGCAGGTTAAGGGGACGTCCCTGAGCGTCGACAAAAGCGTGTTCCGTACTGCCCTCCGCCAGAAGCTCCCCCTCCCGCCGAATCTCGTAAACAATAGTAAGCCGCACCGGCGTTACCGCCGCCACCGCCGTGCGCACGGTAACCAAGTCGTCATAGCGGGCCGGACGCCGGTAGCGGCAGCGGACCTCCACCACCGGCAGAAAAACCCCTTCCGCTTCCAGACGGGAGTAGGGAAAACCTCCCACCCGCATGAATTCGCTCCGGCCCACTTCAAACCATTCCAGATACCGTCCGTAGTAGACCACCCCCATGGCGTCCGTCTCGGCGTATCGCACCCGCAGCGTGGTCTCCACCCATTTTGCCTCCATTTATGCTCCTCCCAGGGCTTTTTTTAACGCCGTCGTGCGCTCTGCCAACAATTTTAGCATATTTTCCCTGGAAATTGAACCCTGAGCGTAGTCCTCCACTATCTTCACCAGGGCACTGCCAACAATCACCCCGTCACAGTAAGGCACGGCTTCCCGCGCCTGTTCCGGCCGGGAAATGCCAAAGCCTAAGCACACGGGGAGATGGGTGGTCGCCCGCACCCGCTGCAACAGTTCTACAGCCTCTTCCGGCAGCCGTTCCCGCATCCCCGTCACCCCGGTGACGGAAACGCAGTAGACAAACCCCCGGGCCTGGCGCAAAATTTTTTCCAGCCGCTTCGGACCGGTAGTGGGCGCTACCAAAGGGATGAGGTCGAGGCCGAAGGCAGCCGCCTTCTCCGCCACCTCCTCTCCTTCTTCCACCGGCAGGTCAGGGATGATAAGCCCGTCGGCCCCAGCGGCTGCCGCCCGCTGGAAAAATTTTTCCACGCCAAAAGAAAAAACGGGGTTCAAGTAGGTCATGATTACCAGCGGCAGGTCGAGTTCCCGCCGAGCCGCCGCCACCAGTTCTAAAATCTCTTCTGGCCCGACGCCGTTGCTTAAGGCCCGCTGGCCGGCCTTTTGGATCACCGGCCCGTCGGCCAAGGGGTCGGAAAAAGGTAGGCCGATTTCGATGAGGTCGGCTCCGGCTTCAGCCAGGGTTTTTATTATCTTTAGGGAGAGGGACAGGTCGGGATCACCGCCCATAGTATAGGTTATCAGGGCCCTCTCTCCCTTCTCCCTTTTGGCAGCAAACATGGCTTCTATTCTGTTCATAACTCTTCCACCCCCAGCACCCGGGCCACCGTGTGCACATCCTTGTCGCCGCGGCCGGAGAGATTGATGACCACGATTTCATCTGGCCGCATCTGCCGGGCCAGCTCCACCCCTTTGGCCACCGCATGGGCACTCTCCAAGGCAGGCAAAATCCCCTCTGTCCGGGCCAGGATCTGGAAGGCCTCTAACGCCTCCCGGTCGGTAACCGCCGTATACTCCACCCGTCCCGTCTCTTTCAAGTAAGCGTGTTCCGGCCCCACCCCGGGGTAATCAAGGCCGGCGGAAATGGAGTGGGCCTCCAAAATTTGCCCCTTTTCGTCCTGCAAAACATAAGATTTGGCCCCATGGAGAATCCCCGGCCGTCCCCGTCCCAGGGTGGCAGCGTGCCGGCCGCTCTCTAAACCCAGCCCCGCTGCTTCCACTCCTACCAGGCGAACTTCCTCGCTCAGAAAGGGGTAGAAAATTCCCATGGCATTGCTGCCCCCGCCCACGCAGGCCACAATCAGGTCGGGGAGACGGCCTTCCTGGGCCAGAATTTGCTCCTTAGTTTCTTCGCCGATCACCTTTTGAAAGTCACGTACCATGGTTGGATAGGGATGGGGGCCCCCCACCGAGCCTAAGACGTAGTATGTATCGCGCACATACGTAACCCAGTGCCGGATGGCCTCGTTCATGGCATCCTTGAGAGTGCGGCTGCCGGAAGTTACGCACTCCACCCGCGCGCCTAAAAGACGCATCCGATACACGTTCAATTCCTGGCGGCGGATGTCCTCTTCCCCCATGAAAACAATACACTCCATGCCGAACTTGGCCGCTGCCGTGGCCGTGGCCACCCCGTGCTGGCCGGCCCCCGTCTCCGCCACCACTTTTTTCTTACCCATCCGGCGGGCCAAGAGAACCTGGCCGATGGTGTTGTTGATTTTGTGGGCCCCGGTATGGGCCAAATCCTCCCGCTTGAGGTATATCTTCGCCCCGCCAGCATAGCGGGTCAGCCCCTCCGCAAAATAAAGGGGGGTGGGCCGCCCGGCGTACTGGCGCAGGTAATAGTGATACTCCTCTAAAAACTCCGGATCCCGCTTGGCCTCCTCATAAGCCGCCGTAAGTTCCTCCAGGGCGGCCATCAATGTTTCCGGTACAAACTGGCCGCCGTAGGGACCGAAATATCCCCGTTCATCGGGGAGGTTATAACCGGTTAATCTCATTCTCATACCTCCTGACTGCCCTGATAAAAGCTTCGATGCGCATGATGTCTTTTATACCCGGGGCGCTTTCTACCCCGCTGGAAACGTCTACACCCCAGGGTCTTGCCACCCGCAGCGCCTCGCCCACATTGGTCGCATCCAATCCCCCGGCGAGAAGCCACGGTTTGCCGATTCGCAACCGACTCAGCACCTGCCAGTTAAAAGTCCGACCGGTACCGCCGCAACTCTTACCCACCGCCGTATCAAAGAGGAAGGCATGGACCACCGGACGGTACGCCTCAATTTTCCGTTGCAACTCTTCTCCCTTTTCCCCTTCTCGGGACACGGCAAGGGTCTTGATTATCCGGCAGTGGGTCTTTTCCGCCAGCCGGGCGCAGAACTCCGGACTCTCATTCCCGTGCAACTGGATGGCATCCAGCCCGCAGCTTTTAGCCAGCTCTAACGCTTCCTCCAGGTCCGGGTCCATCATCACTCCTACCGCCGCCACAAAAGGCGGCAGCCCTTCCCGGATGCGCCGGGCCAGCTCCGGCTCAATCTGCCGGCGGCTGGGAGCAAAAACCACGCCGATGGCGTCCGCCCCCGCCTGAGCTGCTAAATAAGCCGTTTTTTCCTCGGTAAAACCGCAGATCTTTATTCGCACCCTCACGTCGTCAGAAGCACCTCCAGGGCTGCTCCCGGATCGGGAGCGCGCATGAGCGCCTCTCCGATGAGCACTCCGTGATAGCCGCGACGGCTAAGCTCCTGAATCTCCGCAGCCGTATTAATGCCACTTTCACTCACCATTACCACCCCGGCCTTCCGCAGGAGGGGCGCCAGGGTGAAAGAAGTGTTCAGGTCGGTGACAAAAGTGTGGAGATTCCGGTTGTTAACCCCTACCAGCCTAGCCCCGGCCGCCAGAACTTTTTCCGCCTCTTCCTCATCATGCACCTCCACTAAGGCCTCCATTCCTAATTCCGTTGTTAGAGCTGCCAGCTCTTCAATTTCCTCCCGCTCTAAAACGGCAGCGATAAGGAGGACGGCCGCCGCTCCTAAAAGACGCGCCTCGTAAATCTGGTAGGGGTCGAAGATAAAATCCTTCCGCAAAAGGGGTAACCTTACAACCCGGCTCACCTCCTGGAGATAGACGGGGGAACCGAGAAAATAGTCCTCTTCAGTGAGAACGGAAATGGCCGCCGCTCCGGCCTTTTCGTAGGCCAGAGCTATGGTCACTGGGTCAAACTGTTCCCGGATCAGCCCTTTTGACGGCGATGCTTTTTTTATTTCGGCAATGACCCCCGCTTTTCCTTTCGCGGCCGCCGCCTGCAGGGCTCGACTCAGCGAAGGCGGCCGGGACATGCGGGCCGCCTCCTCCGCTTCTCGCCTCACTTCCGGAAAGGGCTTAGCCTTTTTAACCGCAGCCAGCCTTTCCCGCCGGGTACGGAGGATTTTTTCTAAGAACACCGCCGTTTCTCCTCCCCTATTTCCTGACTCAGACGGCGCAGGTGTTCCAGTTTAGCCGCTGCCAGCCCTTTATCGATGCTCTCTTGAGCCAAATGCAGAGCCTCCTTAAGATCGTCCACCCCGCCGGCCATAATGCCGAAAGCAGCATTGAGCAAAACCACATCCCGCAGCGGCCCCTTCCTTCCTTCCAACACTTCCCGCAAGAGCCGGGCATTCTCTAGGGCTCCCCCTCCCTGGAGGTCGGCAAGGGAGCAGTAGGTAAAGCCGTACTCCGCCGGGTCGAAAGTGTATTTCCTAATCTCGCCCCCCTTGAGTTCCACCACTAAAGTGGGGCCGGTGAGGGAAACCTCGTCCATCCCATCGTGACCGTGGACGACAAAGGCCCTCTCCACTCCTAACCGGGCCAGCACCCGGGCCATGGTCTCCGTAAGCTCCGGTCGGAACACCCCTAATACCTGACCCCGGGCAAAAGCCGGGTTGGCCAGGGGGCCGAGAATATTGAACACGGTCCGGATTCCTAATTCCCGCCGCGGTTTGGCCACGTGGCGCATGGCGGTGTGCAGGTTGGGAGCAAAGAGAAAACCAATCCCCACCTCATCCAGACAGCGACCAGCTCCGGCGGCATCCAGATCAATGTTTACCCCTAAAGCCTCTAGCACATCGGCGCTGCCGCAACGGCTGGAAACACTGCGGTTGCCGTGTTTGGCCACCGGAATTCCAGCACCCGCCACCACAAAAGCCGCCGCCGTGGACACGTTGAAGGTGTGGCAGCCGTCGCCTCCGGTACCGCAGGTATCCACCACCCGTTCGTACCGGCTCCGCACCCGGCTGGCTTTCTCCCGCATTACCTGGGCCAGGGCGGCAATTTCCTCCTCCGTTTCCCCTTTCATCTTCAGGGCAACGAGAAAGGCGCCGATCTGGGCCTCGCTGCACCTGCCCTCCATGATATCCTCCATTACCGCCCGGGCCTCTTCAAAACGCAGATGTTCGCCCTTACTCAACTTCTCTAAAACTTCTCTCATCTCAACTCGCCTCCTCTTTTCTCCTCTCTACCCGGCCAAAAAATTGGCTAAAAGCTCTTTCCCATACTCGGTCATAATGGACTCCGGATGGAACTGGACCCCTTCCACCGGCCAATAGCGGTGACGGATACCCATCACCGTCCCGTCCTCGGTGGTGGCTGTTACCTCCAGTTCCGGCGGCAGGCTTTCCCGTTCCACCACTAAAGAGTGATAACGGGTAGCCCGGAAAGGACTTGGCAGACCTCGGTACACCCCCTTCCCGTCGTGGTAGATAAGGGAAGTCTTCCCGTGCATAGGGTACTTCCCCCGCACCACCCGCCCGCCAAAAGCCTGGCCGATGGCCTGGTGCCCTAAACACACGCCCAGGATGGGCTTTTTCCCGGCAAAATAGCGGACCACGTCCAGGGAAATCCCCGCCTCATCAGGAGTGCAGGGCCCCGGGGAAATGATGATATGGCTGGGATCCATGGCCTCGATCTCCGGAATGGTGATGCGGTCGTTGCGTCTTACCACCACTTCCTGTCCAAGTTCCCCTAAATACTGGACTAGGTTGTAGGTGAATGAATCGTAGTTGTCAATCATGAGGATCATCCCTGTTTCCCTCCTGGAGGAGCACAAATTCACTCCGACCGGTAACCGTTTGCAGCAAAGCCCGCGCCTTGTTGATGGTCTCCATGTACTCCCGCCGGGGGTCTGAATCCCAGACAATCCCCGCTCCGGCCTGGAAATAGACCTTCCCATCCTTAACCCACAGGGTGCGGATAGTGATACAGGTGTCCATGTCACCGGTACAGCTCAAGTAACCCACCGCTCCGGCATAGGGCCCGCGGGGCACCGGTTCCAGCTCGTCGATAATCTCCATGGCCCTGATTTTGGGTGCCCCCGATACCGTCCCCGCCGGAAACACCGCTTTCAACACCTCCAAGGGCCCTACTCCTTCCTCCACCTGGCCCTGGACGGTGGACACGATGTGGATCACGTGGGAATAGTGTTCCAACTGGAAAAACTCCGTCACCTTTACGCTCCCCGGCCGGCAAACCCGTCCTAAATCGTTGCGCCCTAAATCCACTAACATCAAGTGCTCCGCCCGTTCCTTTTCGTCGGCCAAAAGCTCTCGCCCTAAAGCCTCATCCTCCTCCGGCCGCCCCGTCCGGGGCCGGGTCCCGGCAATGGGCCGGGTCTGGGCGATGCCTTCCTCCACCCGCACTAACATTTCCGGCGAGGCGCCTACCAGTTGCAGGTCGCCGAAATCCAGGTAAAACATGTACGGGGAAGGGTTAATCCGCCGCAGCCGGCGGTAGATGTTAAAGGGATCCTCCCGGCAGGGAAGGAAAAAACGTTGGGACAACACCACTTGGAAAATGTCCCCGGCCCGGATGTACTCCCGGGCTTTCTCCACCATGAAATGGAAATACTCCTCCGTCATTCCGGCCTTCACCACAGCCCCGTTGCCGTTGCCGGGCGGCAGCAACTTTTCCCCTTCCTGGGCCGTGAGAGCCTCTCTCACCAGTCCGTGGAGAACCTCTATCGCCTCCTGGTAGGCGGCTTCCACCTTTCCCCGAGGCAGGGTGTTTACCACCACCCGTAGGGTGTGGTGGCGGTGGTCGAAGATAAACACCTGCGCCGGCACCATCAACCGGTACAGCGGCCCCTCCTCCCTAGCGTGACGGCGGCTGCGGATGTTGTCCAGGAAATATACTAAGTCGTAGTCGAAGTACCCCACCGCCCCGCCGTAGAAAGGCAGGCCGTCAAGGCGCGGTCCCCGCATCTCAGCCAGGGTTGCCGCCAGCCCTTCTAAATCCCTTCCCGCCAGCATCTTAAGCGGCGCGCAGCCGATAAAGGAAAAACGGGCCATCTTCTCTCCGCCGGTAGCGCTCTCCAGCAGGAAAGAAGGTCCTTTCCCTCTGGCCACCCGGCGGTAAAGGGAAATAGGTGTCAGGGTGTCGGCTAAAAACTCGGCCATCACCGGCACCATAGCGTATTCCCCAGCCAGGCGGCAGAACTCTTCCCGGTCAGGATAAACTCTCAGCTCCATCTCCGCTATTCCTCCGCTCATCTCAACTCTCCTCTCTAAACGCAAAAAACCAGCACTCAACTGAGTGCTGGTTTGGATGCAAAGTCCAAACTCTTCCGCCCTCAGCTCAGCTCGTCTCCTCTCAGCTCAACTCAGCTCAGCTCTTCCCTTTGCTAAGGCCTTGCGGCCCTTCATACCAGCAGAAAAGGAGAAAGCTATTCACTTAACTAATAGTCTACCCGACCTTTTTTCATCCGTCAAGAATTTTTTATTTTCCAGCTCTTCCCTCGTTCCTCTGCAAGAGAACGCCAATAAATCCCAGCGCGGCCTTGCTACCTCTTCTGAGGCAACACCGGCATCTTGCAGGCAAAAAATCACGGCCCCGTTCCCGCTTTCTCCACATACCAGCCACGCTCATCTTTTTTCAGCCAGAAGAAAGGCACCTCTTCTAAGTCGTGAAGCCCGGCATAATACCCTTCAACGGCGAACTGCCGCCTGCCCCGGTCATAAATATTGGTGGGGATAATCTTCAGGTTAAAGGCGTCCAACGGATGGCCCTGGCGCAAAACGTACTTCTTAATCGCCAGTTCCGGCGTTCTCGCCGGTAAAAGGAGGTAGAGATAAAAGCCAGCAAAAAGGGCAACTATTATGAAAAAGACAGCCACCGCTTTTCCGCTCCGCTTTCGGATTTTTTTCAATCCCTTCAAAACAAATGACTTCCAACCGGCCGAATACCTTTTACCACCCACCCCGGCGGAGGAAGTCGGCCAGCTCCGGCGGCAAGCCGGCTTTTACGATCTGCGCCGCCGTTCGCTCCACGTCGTAGGGAACTTCGATGATATCCACTTTTACCTGCTCTCCCACCGTGATCAGGACGTAGGTGGCGTTGGGATTGCCGTGTTTGGGACGGCCGACACTGCCGGCGTTGATGATGTTGACCTCCTCTAAGCGAAGATGATAAGGGCGGTGGGTATGGCCGGCAATGAGGATGTCCGCTCCGGCCTGAGTCTTTATCTCCTGGAAGAAGTCCGGCCCCTTCTCCGGCAACAGGTATTCGTTTAAGGACCGGGGGCTGCCGTGGACTAGGAGGACCTCCCGCTTCCCTTCCTGCCAGCGGAGGCTTGCAGGCAGTTGCCGCAGCCAGGCAACATTTTCCTCCCAGACTTCCCGCGCAGTCCACAGGAGAGAGTGTTCACCAATAACCCTGCTCTTCTCGTCCGGGTAGTCGCACCCGCACACCGGTCGCAGCCAGGCCACCGCGTCGTCATAATTCCCCAGCACGGTGAGGATGTTCTCCTCCCGCACCCGCTCTATCACTTCGTTGGGCCAGGGCCCGTAGCCCACTAAATCTCCGGCGCAGTAGATTCTCGCAACGCCGCGCCTTCTGATGTCCGCCAGCACCGCTTCCAGCGCCGGCAGGTTGCCGTGCAGGTCGGCGATGACGGCAAAGATTGCCTCACCCATTTTTCTTCCTCTGCTGGCCGTTGCCGGCCTTTTCGTTCCCCTCTAAGACCCGTAGGGTATCATTGACCTGGCTGCGGAGAACTTTCTTTACCGTGTCCAGAATGTCCAGCACTTCGGGATAATTAATCCGGTAAAGGACCATCAGCCCCTCTTTGCGGGAGGAGAGAATGCCCTGCTTTTTCAGCACCGCTAAGTGCTGGGAAATATTGGACTGCTCTAAGTCCAGGTCTTCGGTAAACTCGCACACGCACTTTTCCCCTCCCCGCAAAAGTTCGAGAATGCGGATGCGGGTGGGGTGAGAAAGAGCTTTTAAAAACTCCGCTTCCATCTGGTAAATTAACTCTTCCATTCCCTTCTTCTCCTTTGCCTTAACCGGCCCGGAGCAAATTCTGGCCGCCCCGGGACCGGTTTTTTTATCCACACCTTGTTTATAATTTGTGTATAATTTTTAAATCAATTTTTTACCCTTTTCTGCACTGCCGGAATCACCAGCGGCATGAGAATGATCAGGGTGAGAAGGAAAACCCAGACGCTTCCCCCCACTCTCTCTACCATGGTGTAACGGCCGCCGGCCGTGGCCAAAAAGAACATCCCGGCTCCCAGAACGGCAAGGGGCAGGTAAATAAAGGCTGCGATTAAGCTCACCTTCTTTTCTTTTTCCATTTGGACGTCACCCCCTGACAGGCGCCCTTGTCCCCCGGCGGAAGGAAGGGACAAACCTTTTCAAAAGTAAGGTGTTCATGGTGACGGAGAAAGAGCTTAAAGCCATCAGCAGGGCAGCTAATTCCGGGGTAACGATAAAGTGGTTGACCGGAATGAAAAGGCCGGCCGCCAAGGGGATGCCCAGGGAGTTGTAGATAAAAGCCCAGAACAGGTTCTGCTTAACCTTGTTGATGGTGGCCCGGCCTATTTCCACCGCCGCCACCACGTCCAGCAGTTCCCCCCGGATGAGAATCACGTCTCCGGTCTCCTTGGCCACGTCGGTGCCGGTGCCGATGGCAATCCCCACGTCGGCCTGGGCCAGGGCAGGAGCGTCGTTGATACCGTCCCCCACCATGGCCACCGTGTAACCTTCCGCCTGGAGTTCTTTCACCTTCTCAGCCTTCTCCCAGGGTAGCACCTCTGCCCGTACTTCGTCCACTCCCGCCTGGCGAGCAATGGCCTGGGCCGTGCGGCGGTTGTCCCCGGTGAGCATTATAACCTTAAGCCCTTTTTCTTTAAGGAGCTTCACCGCCAAGGCTGCCTCTTCCTTCAGCGTGTCCGCCACAGCTACCAGCCCTACCAGCTTCCCGGCCTCGGCCACGAAAATGACCGTCTTCCCCTCTTCTTCTAACTTCTCCGCCGCCTCCCGGCCTTCCTCCCAGCTTATCCCCTTCTCCCCCATCAGGGTGCGGTTGCCGGCATAAACCGTCTTCCCGGCCACCATCGCTTCCACTCCCCGTCCCGGAAGAGCGGTGAAAGCAGAGGGTTCCGCTACCGCTAACCCTTTTTCCCGAGCCGCCCGCACCACCGCCTGGGCCAGGGGATGCTCGGAGTTTTTGTCGGCTGCCGCAGCTAACAGCAACACCCGCTCGCCGTTGTTACCCGCCAGCGGCACCACGTCCGTGACTACCGGTTCTCCCCGCGTCAAGGTACCGGTTTTGTCAAAGACCACCGCTCGGACTTTGTTTATCTTCTCAATGGCTTCGGCCGTTTTGAAGAGGATGCCGTTCTCCGCCCCCTTACCGGTACCGGCCATGATGGCGCTGGGCGTGGCCAGCCCCACCGCACAGGGGCAGGAGATAACCAGGACGGTGATGCTCATAAGCAGGGAGAAACCGAAGGCCCGGATGTCCCCTAAGGCCATAGTGGAAAAGGCGGAGCGAATATAGGGCTCGAAGCGGTCAAAACCGTAGAAAAACCAGAAAAGAAACACCAGCAGGGAAAGGACATGGACCGCCAGGATAAAGTGGCCGGCCACCACGTCGGCAATTTTCTGCAGGGGCGGCTTGGAACCCTGGGCGTCTTCTACCATCTTCACGATCTGGGAGAGCATAGTCTCCCGCCCTACCCGGGTGGCGGTAAATTTAAAAGTTCCGGTGCGGTTGATAGTCCCGCCGATTACCTGGTCCCCTGGTTTTTTCTCCACCGGCAGACTCTCGCCGGTAAGCATGGATTCATCCACCGTGGAGAAACCTTCCACCACCTGGCCGTCCACCGGAATAGCCTCTCCGGGCCGCACCACGATGATGTCTCCTTTCACCACCTCGTCGGCCGGAATTTCCACTTCTTCCCCATCCCGGATTATCCTGGCCGTGGGGGGCTGGAGACTCATCAGCCGGCGTAAGGCTTCAGAAGTTCTACCCCGGGTAACTGCTTCCAAGTAGCGACCCAGGACAATAAAGGCAGTAAGGAAAGCCGCCGACTCGTAGAAAGTAGCCTTCTCCCCGCCGAAACCGGCATCGGGCCAGAGGGTGTTGATCACGGCTATGAGATATGCCGCCCCGATGCCGGTGGCGTAGAGGAGGTTCATGTCGGTGATCCCTTTTTTCAGGCCCCGCCAGCTGTTGACGAAAAACTGGCCGCCGGCAAAGATCACCACCGGCGTAGTCAGGGCCCACTGAACGTACTTGTTGGCCAAAAAGGCAGGGACGATATCCTCTAAAATCCAGTAGTGACGCAACATCCCAGCCATAACCAAGACGGCTATGGGCCAGGTAAGGAGGAGACGGCGCTTCTGTTTCCTGATCTCCTCTTCCCGGAGTTCCTTCTCCCGCTCTAAAGCCGCCTGCCCCTCCAGCCGGTCCTCCACGCCGTAGTCCAGTTCCCGCACCGCTCGTTTTATCTGTCCCCGCTCCACGGCGCCGCTCAGGTAAACCACCCGCAGGGAAGAAGCGGCCAGATTGACGTTCGCCTCTAAGACCCCGGGAATCCTGCTTACCGCCCGCTCCACCTTACGCACGCAGGCGGCGCAGGTCATCCCGGTGACGGTAAAGAGGGCTTCTTCCGTCACCGGCTCATAGCCTAAGTCGCGAACAGTTGTTACTATCGTATTTAAATCTACTTTGCCGTCGTCATAAACCACCCGCACTGTACCGCCGGCTAAATTTACCGACGCTTCTTCTACCCCCTTCAGCCGCCGCAACGCCCTCTCAATCTTGGCTACACAGGCGGCACAGCTTATCCCCTGCCAGCGCAGGGATATTTCCCGTCGGGCCATTGGCTTCTCCCCTTTTCCCTTTTCGGGATGCTAATTTTTTCTTCAATTTTACAACTACACGCTGTCGTAGTCAATACAAAAGGTTTGCTTCTTGGTTGTTTAAAAATACAATCCAAAACAAAGCGGATTTTGCCCGGCCGGAACAAAATATACCGCCAGCCGGTTTTAGGGCCATAATTTACCCAATCACATGGGAAAGGCGGGCTACTCCCGGCCCACCTCTTCCAGGACAGAGTACCCCAAACTGGTAAGGGCACTCTCAATATGGTCCACCAGGTCCGTTCCGGCCACCCTCTCTTCAAACTCCACCTCTACCGTCCGTGCTTTGCGATTCACCTGCAAACTCTTCACTCCGTCAATCTGCGAAAGAACGTCTTCGATCCGGTCGGCATCCTGAGGAGAAAACAGGCCTCCCACCATGTATTTTTTCCGCAATTTCTTTCACCTCCTCTCCCTTATTCTCTGCCCAAAGCCGGGTCCTTTAAACAAAAAAAAAGGGACGAACCATCCCTTCTCAGTGGTTTATCTGCAACATACTGCGGCAGTATTCACACCCCTGGCAGCGATGCAGGCGGGACCCAAAAATATTTGCCAGCGTTTCCACAATGTGCCCCGTTTTCGGGCTCTCCCGGTAGTGAAGGAAAACCCGCTCCGGAGCTACGGTCACCAGAGTGCTGATCAAAAGGTCTCCCTGGTCGATATCTGGGTCCTCCACATCAAAAACAAATCCTTCCAGCTCTTCGCAACTGAGATTGCGTTTCTCACTGTCCATAATTTTAAAGTAGCCGCTGTTTTTCAATATCACATGCACCTGCGCCACTCGCGGCCTCTGTAGGTCAACAAAATGGCGCAAAAGGCGGATAAACTCCTTGTACTCCCATTCCAAAAGGTACTCGTCGACAGCCTTCTCCACCGCCTGCTGTAGCTCCTGCAGGTAGTCTTTCAGGCGGAAGCGGATAAAGCCTTCAATTACCAGGTGGTTGTTCTGATGCAGATATTCCTGCAGTCGCTCCATTACCTGCTTTTTCCTCTTCAAACGGTAGAAAAGAATGGCGCCGCGGTTCTCTTCAAAATTGTTCAGCGCCTTCTCCGCCAAGCAAAGAATTTGCTCCTGCTCTTCTTCGTTGAAGTAGCCGAAGTTGTTTCTAATTATTTCCCGGATCAACTCCCTCTCCCAGCGGTTGATGATAACATCGGCCACCACATCAGCCAGGTAGTAACGGAAGGTCTCGCCCTGTTTTTTGCCCTCCGCCGAAGCGGGAAAAATGTCCAGCCTGCAGCCGAAAAAAGTAAAGTTCCCGTGTTTTTCCTCAGCGCAATCTATCTTTAAGCCGCCGGCTAAAAAGCCGGATCCGGCGTTGAGGCGGGACTTTAACAATTCCACGTGGCCGGAGGTGGCAATAGAGATAATCTCTGACATCCGGCATCACCTCTCCTAAAATAGTATATGTGCCGGAAAAATTTTGTATACAAACATAATCGGGCAATAAAAAAAGCACCCTTACTGGGTGCTCGGGGCTGCAGAATTAATCATATCCCACAGGCGCAGCCGTATCTCCTCGAGATCCCCGGCAGGAAAATCGGGTATGAACAGCCTTTCCCCTAATGCCTTC
>JASUSC010000056.1 GCA_030446285.1 Eubacteriales bacterium
CCGGTTTCCGGGAAATAAGCCTGGTAGGTAGTTAGGTCAGAACGGAGCTGAGTAGTGGTACCTCGCTTGATTTCCCGGTAGATAGTGCTGCGGTGGCGGTCGAGCTTTTCTGCTATTTTTGAGACGGGGTATCCTTCTTTGAGCAGGGCAAAGATTTCCCCCCGTTCGTACTGAGATAGGTGTTTAAAACGTGGTGAGGATGTGGTATGCTTTGGAGTAAGAGCCATAGCCGAAACCCTCCCGTATGTTTTTGTTGTCGACAATATCATACCGGGTTTCAGGCTATGGTTCTATCTTTTTTATGCTGTCGCATTTAATTTTACAATCAACAAACAAAAAAAAATTTCGCCTTTTTCCTTGACACTGGAAACTATGAGTGCTAATATCATATAATGTCATTGTACGCGCGGAACAACTTTGAGGAATATGATAAGATGGAGCGGAATAATTTTGGATAGTTTGGGGAGAAAGAAAAGGGCGGCATCTTGTTCCGAAGGGAAAGGAAGAAGAGTGCCCGTTTTTGTTCTTTGGTGCGGAAATTTTAACCTTTAGTTACTTATTGTGGAAATACCATGGTCGAGGGGTGAAAGGAGTAAATGGCCTATCCTTATCCTGTTAAGATGGGCAAACGGGAACGCTGGAGTTTTGCCAGGATTCGCGAAGTTCTGGAAATGCCAAACCTCATCGAAGTTCAAAAGCGTTCGTATCGCTGGTTTCTGGAAGAGGGTCTGCGGGAGCTTTTCCGGGATATTTCTCCTATTCAGGACTTTACCGGAAACTTGGCTCTGGAGTTCGTTGACTACACCCTGGGAGAACCCAAGCATTCTGTTCAGGCCTGCAAGGAAAGAGACGTCACTTATTCTGCTCCTTTGCGGGTAAAAGTTCGCCTGGTGAACAAAGAGACGGGAGAAGTAAAAGAGCAGGACGTCTTCATGGGCGATTTCCCCTTGATGACGGAAAAGGGTACTTTTGTCATCAACGGGGCAGAGCGGGTAATAGTTAGCCAACTGGTCCGTTCTCCTGGTGTGTACTATTCTGAGCAGATTGATTCCAGCGGAAAAAAGATTTACGGGGCGACTATAATTCCCAACCGGGGAGCCTGGCTGGAACTGGAAACAGATGTTAACGACATCATCTATGTGCGCATCGACAGAACCAGAAAACTGCTGGTTACCGTTTTGTTGCGGGCTCTGGGTTACGGAACCAATTCAGCCATTTTGGAAGTGATGAACAATGATGAGCGGATCCGGGCGACCCTGGAGCGGGACAACACTACTTCCGAAGAAGAAGCGTTAATTGAAATTTATAAACGGCTGCGGCCCGGCGAACCGCCTACGGTGGAAAGTGCCCGGGCTCTGTTGGAGTCCCTTTTCTTCGATCCGCGGCGTTACGACCTGGCTTATGTAGGTCGCTACAAGATAAATAAAAAGCTCAATCTTAACATCCCCAAAGATGTTCGTTGCCTGACGAAAGAGGATATTGTCGCGGCGGTAAATTATCTTATTAAGGTAATGAAAGGTGAAGGCCAGATTGATGATATCGACCATCTGGGCAACCGGCGCGTCCGCTCGGTAGGCGAATTGCTCCAGAACCAGTTCCGCATTGGTCTGGCCCGGATGGAAAGGGTAGTGCGGGAGCGGATGTCCATCCAGGACGTGGAGGCCATTACTCCCCAGCTTTTGATTAACATTCGGCTGGTAACGGCGGCCATCAAGGAGTTTTTCGGCAGCAGCCAGCTTTCCCAGTTCATGGACCAAACCAACCCCCTGGCGGAGCTGACCCATAAGCGGCGTCTCTCGGCTCTTGGACCTGGTGGTTTGAGCAGGGAGCGGGCTGGTTTCGAGGTGCGGGACGTTCACCATTCCCACTACGGCCGGATGTGTCCGATTGAGACGCCGGAAGGGCCCAACATCGGTCTTATTGGTTCTCTTAGTACCTATGCCCGCGTAAACGAATACGGCTTTATTGAAACTCCTTACCGCAAGGTGAACAAAGAAGAAGGACGGGTAACGGACGAAATTGTTTACCTGCCGGCCGATGAAGAGGATAAATACTATATCGCCCAGGCCAATGTACCGGTAGACGAGGAAGGGCGTTTCCTGGTAGAGCGGGTCAATGCTCGCCATGGTAGAGAAATCTTAGTGGTGCCAGTGAGCCAGGTGGACTTTATCGATGTTTCGCCCAAACAGGTATTCAGTGTGGCGACGGCCCTAATTCCCTTCCTGGAGAACGACGATGCCAACCGGGCCCTGATGGGTTCCAACATGCAGCGCCAGGCGGTTCCTCTCCTGCGAACGGAGGCTCCTTTGGTGGGAACCGGTATGGAGTACAAGGCGGCCCTGGATTCGGGCGTGGTTGTCCTGGCCGAGAAAAGCGGCGTAGTTACCAGGGTAACCGGCACGGAAATCGTGGTAAAAAACGACGACGGCACTACTTCTGAATACAAGCTCATCAAGTTTGCCCGTTCCAACCAGGGTACCTGTATCAACCAGAAACCCATTGTGAAAAAGGGCGACCGGGTGGAAGCAGGAGAAGTAATTGCCGACGGGCCTTCTACCGACCAGGGTGAACTGGCTCTGGGCCGCAACGTGTTGGTGGCCTTCATGCCCTGGGAAGGTTATAATTACGAGGATGCTATCCTCATCAGCGAAAAGCTGGTAAAAGAGGATATCTTTACCTCTATCCACATTGAAGAATATGAATGCGAGGCCAGAGACACCAAGCTGGGTCCCGAGGAAATAACCCGGGACATCCCCAACGTAGGTGAGGATGTCCTCAAAGACTTGGACGAGCGGGGGATTATCCGCGTTGGTGCCGAGGTGCACCCAGGCGATATTCTCGTAGGTAAAGTTACTCCCAAAGGTGAGACGGAGCTCACGGCTGAGGAGAGGCTGCTGCGGGCTATCTTTGGCGAAAAGGCCAGGGAAGTGCGGGATACTTCCTTGCGGGTGCCCCACGGCGAATCGGGCCGGGTGGTGGACGTTAAGGTCTTCTCCCGGGACAACGGCGATGAGCTGCCGCCTGGTGTCAATCAGCTGGTAAGGGTATACGTGGCTCAAAAACGGAAGATATCCGAGGGCGACAAGATGGCCGGGCGGCACGGAAACAAGGGTGTTATTGCTAAGATTCTGCCGGAGGAGGACATGCCCTTCCTACCCGATGGTACGCCCATTGAAATCGTTCTCAATCCCCTGGGAGTGCCTTCCCGGATGAACTTAGGTCAGGTGCTGGAAGCTCATCTGGGTTGGGCAGCTAAAGCTTTAGGCATTCGCATTGCCAGCCCTGTTTTTGACGGTGCCAAGGAAGAGGACATTATCGAGATGTTGCGCCGGGCTGGCTTGCCGGAAAACGGTAAGACCATTCTCTACGATGGCCGTACCGGTGAGCCTTTCGATAATCCCATTACCGTAGGTTATCTCTACATGTTGAAGCTGGTTCACCTGGTTGACGATAAGATCCATGCTCGTTCTACCGGTCCCTACTCCCTGGTTACCCAGCAACCTCTGGGCGGGAAAGCTCAGTTTGGTGGGCAACGTTTCGGAGAGATGGAGGTCTGGGCTCTGGAAGCCTACGGCGCGGCTTATACCCTGCAGGAAATTCTCACCGTTAAATCTGACGACGTAGTGGGCCGGGTTAAGACCTATGAGGCGATAGTCAAGGGCGAGAACGTACCTGAGCCAGGTGTACCTGAGTCTTTCAAGGTTCTCATTAAGGAACTGCAGAGCCTGTGTTTGGACGTCAAGGTTCTTTCCGAAAGCGAAGAAGAAATCGAAATTGAGGAATCGGAAGAAGATGTTAATGAGGCAGCCAGAGAACTGGGCATTCCTCTTCCGGAACCTCTGCCTGCCAACGAAGAGAAAGGGGACGGTCAGGAAGAAGGAGAGGAGAGAGAGGATTATGAGGGAGAGGAAGAAGTTGATGAGGATGAGGACTTTTTGAAAGAGATGTTCGATGTTGACGACGACGATTTAGACGTGTAATATTTTCCAACCAAATCCAAAGAAGGGAGAGAGCCCCTTTGCTGGATGTAAACAATTTTGACCGTATTCGCATCAGTCTTGCTTCGCCGGATCAAATTCGCTCTTGGTCCCACGGAGAGGTAAAAAAACCTGAAACTATCAACTACCGGACTTTAAAACCGGAACGGGACGGCCTTTTCTGTGAGCGCATCTTCGGTCCTGTCCGGGACTGGGAGTGCCACTGCGGCAAGTACAAGCGGGTACGGTACAAAGGGATTGTTTGCGACCGCTGCGGTGTGGAAGTAACGCGGGCCAAGGTGCGGCGGGAACGCATGGGTCACATCGAGCTGGCAGCGCCCGTTTCCCATATCTGGTATTTCAAAGGGATTCCCAGCCGCATGGGATTGCTCCTGGACATGTCGCCGCGGGCCCTGGAGAAAGTTCTCTACTTTGTTTCTTACGTCGTTATCGATCCCGGCGATACTCCTCTGATGAAGAAGCAGCTCCTCACCGAGATGGAATACCGGGAGTTAAGGGAGAAATACGGTAACTCCTTCAAGGCCGGGATGGGTGCAGAAGCCATCAAGAAACTGCTGGAAGAAATCGACCTGGACCAGCTGGCTAAAGAGCTGCGGGCCGAACTGAAGGAAGTTACCGGGCAACGGCGGGTGCGGGCTATCCGCCGGCTGGAAGTAGTGGAAGCCTTCCGCAAGTCCGGTAACCGGCCGGAGTGGATGATCTTAGAAGTTTTGCCTGTCATTCCGCCGGAACTGCGGCCTATGGTGCAGCTGGACGGAGGTCGTTTTGCGACTTCTGATTTGAATGATCTTTACCGGCGGGTAATCAACCGCAACAATCGGTTGAAGCGTCTCTTAGAATTAGGGGCGCCGGATATCATTGTCCGCAACGAAAAACGCATGCTCCAGGAGGCGGTGGACGCCCTTATTGACAACGGCCGGCGGGGCCGTCCGGTAACTGGTCCCGGCAACAGACCGTTGAAATCCCTGAGTGATATGCTGAAGGGGAAGCAGGGGCGCTTCCGCCAGAACCTCCTGGGTAAGCGGGTAGACTATTCCGGGCGTTCTGTTATCGTGGTCGGGCCCGAACTCAAGCTCCACCAGTGCGGTTTGCCCAAAGAAATGGCGCTGGAGCTCTTTAAACCTTTTGTGATGAAAAAATTAGTGGAAGACGGCTATGCCCACAACATCAAGAGCGCCAAGCGCATGGTGGAGCGGGTTAAGCCTGAAGTTTGGGATGTTCTGGAAGAGGTTATTAAAGAGCACCCGGTTCTTCTCAACCGGGCGCCTACTCTCCACCGTCTGGGCATCCAGGCCTTTGAACCGGTGCTGGTAGAGGGCCGGGCTATTCAAATTCATCCTCTGGTCTGTACCGCTTACAACGCCGACTTCGACGGCGACCAGATGGCTGTCCACGTGCCTCTTTCTGCTGAGGCCCAGGCCGAAGCCCGCCTCCTCATGCTTTCCTCCCATAACATTCTCAACCCCAAAGACGGTCGCCCGGTTGTGGTGCCAACCCAGGACATGGTGCTGGGGTGCTACTACCTCACCATTGAAAAGGAAGGGGCTAAAGGAGAAGGGAAAATTTTTCGCGACCGGGACGAGGCTATGATGGCCTACTATACCGGAGCGGTGGAACTCCAGGCCAAGGTTAAAGTCCGCATGGAGGATGGTAAGCTCCTGGAGACCACGCCGGGGAGAATTATCTTTAACGAAGTAATTCCGCGTGAACTCGGTTTTTACAATACTCTATGCGACAAGAAGAAGTTGGGCGAAATCGTTGCCCGTTGCTACCGGGAGCTGGGTTATGCCGCTACGGCCAAAATGTTGGATGGCATCAAACGGATCGGTTACACCTTTGCTACCCGGGCGGGAATCACTATCGGTATTGAGGACATCACCATCCCCGAGAAGAAGAAAGAGATTTTGGCCGAGGCCGATGCCCAGGTTGAAAAGGTGGAGCAGCAATACCGGCGGGGTCTGATTACCGCTGAAGAGCGCTACGAGAAGGTTATTAGCATTTGGAACGAAGCGACTGACAAGGTAACCAAAGCCCTGCTGGAGACCCTGGATAAGTTCAATCCCGTTTACATGATGGCCATTTCCGGTGCGCGCGGTAACATCCAGCAGATTCGCCAGCTGGCCGGCATGCGGGGTCTGATGGCCGACCCCTCGGGACGGATTATCGACCTGCCCATCCGTTCCAACTTCCGGGAAGGGTTGACGGTGCTGGAGTACTTCATTTCCACCCACGGTGCCCGCAAAGGTCTGGCCGATACGGCTCTGCGGACGGCAGACTCCGGTTACCTGACCCGCCGGCTGGTGGACGTAGCCCAGGATGTTATCGTCCGGGAGGATGACTGTGGCACTACCGGTGGTATCGACGTTACCGACATCAAGGATGGCAACGACGTTATCGAAAAACTGGAAGACCGGATTGTAGGGCGGATTGCTGCTGAGGACATCAGAGATCCCAACACTGGCGAGCTTATCGTTGGTGTCAATGAAATGATTGACGAAGAAAAGGCAGCTCGGATTACGGCGGCTGGCCTGAAAAAAGTGCGGATTCGCTCCGTCCTCACCTGCCGGACCCGTTACGGCGTGTGCCGGATGTGCTATGGCCGCAACCTTGCTACCGGGCGGATGGTGGACATCGGCGAGGCGGTAGGCATAATTGCCGCCCAGTCCATCGGCGAACCCGGTACCCAGCTCACCATGCGGACCTTCCACACCGGTGGTGTTGCCGGTGGGGACATTACCCAGGGTCTGCCGCGGGTAGAGGAACTCTTTGAAGCTCGCCGGCCGAAAGGGCAGGCCATCATCTCTGAAATCGACGGTAAAGTGAAAATTAGTGAAGTTAAGGGACGCCGGGAAGTGGAAATAACCAACGAAAACGGCGGGCGGGCAGTATACCAAGTGCCTTACGGTGCCCGTCTAAAGGTCCAGGACGGCGATTATGTCCAGGCTGGCGACGAACTCACTGAAGGTCCTGTCAATCCGCATGACATCCTCAAGATTAAGGGCTTAAAAGCCGTCCAGACCTACCTGGTACATGAAGTGCAGCGGGTTTACCGTTTGCAGGGTGTAGAAATTAACGATAAACACATCGAAGTGGTAATCCGGCAGATGCTGCGCAAAGTAAAAGTAGAAGATCCCGGCGACACCGATCTCCTTCCGGGTGGCCTGGTAGACCTCTTCGATTTCGAAGAGGAAAACGCCCGGGTAATCAAAGAAGGCGGTACGCCGGCTACGGCGCGGCCGGTTCTGCTGGGTATTACCAAAGCTTCTCTGGCTACCGACTCCTTCCTCTCGGCTGCTTCCTTCCAGGAGACGACCCGGGTGCTGACCGAAGCGGCCATCAAAGGGAAGGTGGATCCTCTACTTGGCCTCAAAGAGAACGTCATCATCGGCAAGCTAATTCCGGCCGGTACGGGGATGTCCCGTTACCGCAATATCAAGTTGCGGAGTGTAGAAGAGTGATTTTGACAGAGCGGGGCAAATTTTGTTGACAGATGCACTACCCTGGTGGTATCATATTAAAGTGCTTGGCTAAAAGGGGAGATGGGAGATGTCCTTAGAGAGCCTCATTTCCGCCAAGAAAAAAACAGTAGGGACCAAGCAAACTTTAAAGGCTTTAGAAAAAGGCCAGGCGCGCAAAGTGTTCATTGCCACTGATGCCGACCGCTTTGTCACCGAACCAGTATATGAGCTTTGCCGGAAAAAAGGCGTACCGATAGTGGAAGTTAGTTCAATGAAAGAATTAGGACAGGCCTGCGGGATCGAGGTGAACTGCGCTACTGCTTCCATTATAGAGGAGTAGGCGAGGTCAAAACTGTTACCGCTTCCCCCTGCTCCGGCAGGGGGTTTTTTTAAGTAACCAGGAAGGGGGTGTACGGCTATGCCGACCATTAATCAGCTGGTGCGCAAGGGTAGGGAAGTAGTAGAAAAAAAATCGTCAGCTCCGGCCCTGAGGGGGTGCCCCCAGAAGAGAGGAGTTTGCACTCGGGTTTATACGACTACCCCGAAAAAGCCCAACTCGGCCTTGCGGAAAGTGGCACGGGTAAGGCTGACCAACGGTATTGAAATAACCGCATATATTCCCGGTATTGGTCATAACCTGCAGGAGCACTCGGTGGTGTTGGTACGGGGCGGCCGGGTGAAGGACCTGCCCGGAGTGCGCTATCACATCATCCGGGGAGCCCTGGATGCAGCCGGGGTAGCCAACCGGATGCAGGGCAGATCTAAGTATGGCGCTAAGAAACCGAAAAAATAAGTATGTATAAAGGGTTAAATAGCTACTGGGGAACGGAAAGGAGGAGAAGCATGCCGAGGAGAGGTAGCGTGCCCAAACGAGACGTTCCACCGGATCCCATATACAACAGCAAGGTAGTAACCAAGCTGATTAACCAGGTCATGCGTGACGGCAAGAAAAGCTTGGCTGAGTGGATTTGCTACCGGGCTTTTGAGATAATCCAGGAAAAAACTGGCAGGGATCCTATGGAGGTCTTTGAAGAAGCCCTGAAGAACGTAATGCCGGTTCTAGAAGTAAAAGCTCGCCGGGTTGGCGGTGCCAACTATCAGGTCCCGGTAGAAGTGCGGCCTGAACGGCGCCAGGCTCTGGCCCTCCGCTGGATTGTGAACTATGCCCGCGAACGCACCACGGAACGCGGGATGGAAAACAAGTTAGCGGCGGAGATTATCGACGCTGCCAACAACACCGGCGGGGCTGTCAAGAAAAAAGAGGATACCCACAAAATGGCGGAAGCCAACCGGGCCTTTGCTCATTACCGGTGGTAGTTTAGCAGGAAAGGGGGAGAGGATATGTCGCGGGAATATCCACTGGAGAAAACGAGAAATATTGGTATCATGGCCCATATTGACGCCGGAAAGACCACTACCACCGAACGGATTCTCTTCTACACTGGCAAGGTTCACAAGATGGGCGAGGTCCATGACGGTGCCGCCACCATGGACTGGATGGTGCAGGAGCAGGAGCGGGGTATTACCATCACCTCGGCAGCAACCACCTGCTTCTGGAAAGGGCATCGTATTAATATCATCGACACACCCGGCCACGTGGATTTTACGGTAGAAGTTGAGCGTTCCCTGCGCGTACTGGACGGCTCGGTGGCTATCTTCTGTGCCGTGGGTGGTGTAGAACCCCAGTCTGAAACGGTATGGCGTCAGGCCGACCGCTACGGCGTTCCGCGGATAGCCTTTGTTAACAAAATGGACCGTATCGGTGCCGACTTCTACCGGGTAGTGGACATGATCCGCGAACGCTTAGGAGCACGGCCGGTGCCCATTCAGTTGCCGATTGGCGTGGAGGATTCTTTCGTTGGTGTAGTGGACCTGATTGCCAACAAAGCCATCATTTATGTCGACGATCTTGGTACCCGCAGCGACGTGACCGAAATTCCCGATGACTTGAAAGAAAAAGCCGCTGAGTACCGGGAGAAGGTTATCGAAGCTGCGGCTGAGATGGACGAAGAGTTGATGATTAAATATCTGGAAGGGGAAGAGCTGACCGAAGAAGAGATCAAACGCGGGTTGCGCAAAGGTACCCTGGAAAACAAAATCGTGCCTGTTCTGTGCGGTTCGGCTTTCAAGAACAAAGGAGTACAACCCCTCCTGGACGCGGTAGTGGATTATTTACCTTCTCCCCTGGATATCCCGGCTATTAAGGGTATTAATCCGGACACGGGGGAAGAAGACTACCGCAAGGTCAGCGACGACGAGCCCTTCTCTGCTCTGGCTTTCAAAATCATGGCTGACCCCTACGTGGGTAAGTTGACCTTCTTCCGGGTGTATTCCGGTCATCTCAGCGCTGGTTCGTACGTTTACAACTCTACGAAAGGCAAGAAGGAGCGAATCGGCCGTATTCTGCGGATGCACGCCAATCACCGGGAGGAAGTGGGTGAGGTCTGGACGGGTGACATCGCCGCGGCTGTAGGTTTGAAGGAAACCACCACCGGTGATACCCTGTGTGATGAGAAGAAACCCATTGTTCTCGAGTCCATGACCTTCCCCGACCCCGTTATCAACGTGGCTATCGAGCCCAAGACCAAAGCCGACCAGGAGAAGATGAGCTTGGCGCTGCAGCGTCTGGCGGAAGAAGACCCCACCTTCCGGATGTGGACCGATCCTGAAACGGGGCAAACCATTATTGCCGGTATGGGCGAGTTGCATCTGGAGATTATCGTTGACCGGCTCATGCGGGAGTTCAAGGTCGAAGCCAACGTAGGTCGGCCGCAAGTAGCCTACAAAGAAACCATCCGCAAGAGCGTTAAATCCGAGGGTAAGTTCATCCGGCAGACCGGTGGTCGCGGTCAGTACGGCCACGTCTGGCTGGAGCTGGAACCCCTACCCCGGGGTGCCGGTTACGAATTTGTTAACAAGATCGTCGGTGGTGTGGTGCCCAAAGAGTATATCCCGGCGGTGGATGCGGGTGTCCGGGAAGCCATGGAGAACGGCGTTCTTGCCGGGTATCCGGTAGTGGACGTAAAGGTAACTATCTTCGACGGTTCTTACCACGAAGTGGACTCTTCGGAAATGGCCTTTAAGATCGCCGCTTCCCAGGCTTTCAAACAGGGCGCTTTGAAAGCTGATCCGGTGCTCCTTGAACCCATCATGAAGGTAGAAGTAGTAGTGCCCGAGGAGTATATGGGGGACGTCATCGGGGACCTCAACTCCCGGCGCGGCCGGATTGAAGGAATGGAGCCGCGGCCCGGCGGTGTGCAGGCAATTCGCGCCTATGTGCCGCTGGCAGAGATGTTCGGTTACGCCACCGACCTGCGTTCCCGGACCCAGGGGCGCGGCACCTATATGATGCAGTTTGACCACTACGAAGAAGTACCCAAGAACATTGCTGACAGTATCATCGCCAAAAGACAGGGTAAATAAGTTGACTCGCTTGTAATTAATACTCCTGGGCCCTGAGAAGAGCCGGGCCCGGGAGTACGTAAATAACCTTAGAAGTCGAGGAGGAGGTTTTAACATGGCGAAGGCTAAATTTGAGCGGACCAAACCCCACGTAAACGTAGGAACGATAGGGCACGTGGACCATGGTAAGACGACGTTGACGGCGGCCATTACG
>JASUSC010000057.1 GCA_030446285.1 Eubacteriales bacterium
TAATAGATAATAATACCTGTCGCAAGTAGCTTTGCTTGGTGAGGTCTCAGGAGGAAAAATTTTTTTGGAGAAGTCACCTACTGAATCTTGACACGGACCGTGCTCTTTTTCTCCCAGGAAAGATGAGCCAAAAAAGTGTATAATAATAAGGAGTGACTACGCTGGCGGAGGAAAAATTATGCCGGTGGCGGAAAACGTGGAAATTGCTCTTCTCTTTGAGGAAATCGCAGATCTGCTGGAACTGAAAGGAGACAACCCCTTCAAGATCCGGGCTTATCGGAACGCCGCCCGTAGCTTGAAAAAGCTGCCCCTGAGCGTGCGGGAAATGGCGGAAAAAGGCGACCTTACCGCCATTCCCGGGGTGGGTAAAGACCTAGCCCAGAAAATTGGGGAGTTCCTCCAGTCCGGCCGTATCGCTTATTTGGAGCGGCTGCGGGAGGAGGTGCCGCCGGTTTTGCGGGAGATTATGTCTCTGCCGGGGGTGGGGCCGAAGACGGCGGCCCGGCTGTACGAGGAGCTGGGCGTGCGCAGCCTGGAGGAGCTGGCCCGGGCGGCCAAAGAGCATCGGATAAAAAACCTGAAGGGGATGGGGAGCAAGACGGAGCAGAACATCCTCCGCGGCCTGGAGATGGTGCGGCGGGGGACGGGACAGCGGGTGCCCATTGCTTTAGCTCGTCTTTGGGGTGAGGAGTTGCTAGCTTACTTGGAGGGGCTGCCCGGGGTGGTGCAGGCAGCCCTGGCGGGCAGCGCCCGCCGCTGGAAGGAGACGGTGGGGGATCTGGACATCGTCTGCGCCGTGGATAAAGAAGAGAAGACAACGAAGGTGGTGGAGGCTTTTCTCCTCTACCCGGCGGTGCAGGAGGTGCTGGCCAGAGGAGAGAACCGGGCCCGGGTGGTGCTGAAATGGGGACTGCAGGTGGATCTGCTGGCCCTGCCCGCAGACGAATTTGCCACCGCCCTTCATCACTTCACCGGCAGCAAGGAGCACAACGTGCGCCTGCGGGGTTTGGCCCACAGCCGAGGGCTCAGAATCAGCGAGTACGGCCTTTTCCGGGAAGATGGCAAGAAGCTGCCGGTGCGAACGGAGGAGGACCTCTACCGAGCCTTAGGAATGCCCTGGATTCCGCCCGAGTTGCGGGAGGACCGGGGAGAGATCGAAGCGGCCCTGGCCGGCGAGCTGCCCCGCCTGGTGGAAGAGGGGGATATTAAGGGAGACCTGCATGTCCACAGCAACTGGAGCGACGGGGTGAGTTCTATCGAGGAGCTGGTGACAGCGGCCCGCCGCCGCGGCTATTCTTACTTAGCCATTACCGACCACTCCCGTTCTTTAGGGGTAGCGCGGGGCTTGAAGGAAAACCAGCTCTGGGCCCAGCGGGACTATGTGCGCCGCTTGAACGAGGAGCTTCAGGCGGAAGGGGCTGATTTCAGGGTTTTCTGGGGGCTGGAAGTGGACATCTTAGCGAAGGGCGGCTTAGACTACGAGGATGAGGTTTTAGCGGAGATGGACGTCGTCATCGCTTCCGTACATTCCGGTTTCCGCCAGGACGAGGAGACCGTCACCGGCCGGATTATTGACGCCATGAAAAATCCCTGGGTGGACATCATCGCCCATCCCACAGGGCGCCTTCTCGGCCGACGGGACCCCTACGCAGTTAATGTGGACAGGCTCCTGGAGGCGGCCGCCCGCTACGATAAAATCTTAGAGATCAACGCTTCTCCCGACCGGCTGGATTTAAACGACGGACACGCCCGGCAAGCGAAGGAGATGGGGATAAAAATTGCCATCAACACCGATGCTCATGACACCGCCAGGCTGGACGACATGCGTTACGGCGTGGCGGTGGCGCGCCGGGCCTGGCTGGAACCGGAGGATATTATCAACACCATGAACGGGGATGATCTATGGCGGTTTCTCTGCAAGCGAAAGGGGAAAAGCTGAGAAAGAACGTTTACAGCACTAACTTTTTTTTACGACCCACGGAAGAGGTGGCCCGGAACCTCTTGGGGGCTATTCTCCTCCACGAGACGGAAGAAGGGGTTACGGCCGGGATGATTGTCGAAACGGAGGCTTATCTTAGCTGCAACGACCCGGCCTGCCACGCAGCCTGCGGCATGACCAAACGCAACGCGCCCATGTTTGGCAAGCCCGGAACCGTTTATGTTTACAAAATATACGGAATGCACTGCTGTTTCAACGTGGTTACCGGTCCGGAAGGCAGGGGAGAGGCCGTCCTTGTCCGCGCTCTGGAGCCCATCGCCGGCATCGAATTGATGCAGAAGCGGCGGGGGAAAAAGGATCTGCGGGATCTGTGCAGCGGGCCGGCCAAGTTAGTGGAGGCTATGGGCATTACCCTCGATTTAAATGGTGCTTCCCTTATGGAAGGGCCTCTCTACCTGCTGCGGCGCCGACGGCGACCCCAGGCCATTGTGACCACTACCCGGGTGGGGATCAGCAAAGGCGCCGACCTGCCCCTGCGCTTTTACATCGCCGGCAATCCTTACGTGTCGGTAAAATAACGGAGACAAGGAGGAAGGGAAATGAAGTTAGAAGAGATTTACCTGTTGGCCGTGGAAAAAGGAATGGAAAAAGATCCCCGGGGGAAGGAGGAAGTACAGAAACTCCTGGCCAAAGAGGAAAAGGCTTACGGGGAGATGAAGGAAGAAGAGAAAAAGTATTACGACCGGGAGAAACTGCGCAACCCCTACAGCGATACCCGCATCCTTTACGGTGACCCCGATCGGGAGGTAAGGGGAATCCTGGCCGGAATTGACATGGAGACTGGGGAAGTGCTTTTGGCCCAGAAGCTCCGCGAGCAGGGGCGGCCGGTGGATCTGATTATGGCCCACCACCCGGAAGGCCGGGCCTTAGCGGCTCTGCATGAGGTTATGCACCTCCAGGAGGACGTCCTGGCCCAACTGGGCGTGCCCATCAACGTGGCCGAGGGAATCATGGCTTCCCGTATTGGCGAGGTCATGCGGGGTCTTCTTCCCATCAACCACAACAAGGCTGTTGACGCTGCCCGCCTCTTGGACCTGCCTTTCCTGTGCGTCCACACTCCGGCGGACAACCACGTCACTTCTTTCCTGCAGGAGCTCTTTGACCGGGAGAAACCTGAGACGGTAGGTGATGTGGAAAAGCTCCTTTTGGAAATTCCTGAGTACCAAGAGGCGGCCCGGCACCAGGCTGGTCCCACCATCATCGTGGGGAACAAAAAGCGGCGGACTGGCAAGATTTTTGTCGATATGACGGGCGGCACCAGCGGTTCGGAGGACGCTTATGCCAAGCTGGCCCAGGCGGGCGTGGGTACGCTGGTGGTTATGCACATGAGCGAGAAACACCGCAAAGAGGCGGAGAAGAACCACATCAACGTAATTATCGCCGGCCACATGGCCAGCGATTCTTTAGGGATGAATCTATTTCTGGACGAAGTGGAGAAAAGAGGTGTGGAAGTTATCCCCTGTGCTGGACTCATTCGGGTGAAAAGAATTTAGCGGTGTGAAGGAGGGCGGGGACATGGAGCTTCTAGCTCCGGCCGGAGACTGGGATTCTCTGCTGGCAGCGGTAAACAACGGCGCCGACGCCGTCTATCTTGGCGGTTCCCGTTTCAGCGCCCGCGCCTATGCGGCCAACTTCGAGCGGGACAGGTTGGAAGAGGCGGTGGAATTTGCCCACCTGCGGGGCGTGAAGATTTACGTGACCGTCAACACCCTGATCAAGGACGCGGAAATGGCGGAGGCTCTGGATTTCCTCCATTTCCTGCACCAAATTGGGGTGGACGCTGTTATCATTCAGGATGTAGGGCTTCTTGAGCTAGTCCGCCGCTATCTTCCCGGCCTGCCCCTCCACGCCAGTACCCAGATGACGGTCCACAACCCGGCCGGAGCCCTCTATCTCGCGGCCAAAGGGATACGGCGCATCGTTTTGGCCCGGGAGCTGACCTTGGAGGAGATAAAGGAGATCAAGGCTAAGAGCGGGGTAGAGGTGGAAGTTTTTGTCCACGGCGCCCTCTGTATATGCTATTCCGGGCAGTGTTTGCTGAGCAGTCTCATCGGCGCCCGCAGCGGTAACCGGGGTCGGTGTGCCCAGCCCTGCCGTCTGGAGTACCGCCTTCTGGCCGGGGGGAAGGAGGTGAAGGTGGAAGCGGGTCGCCACCTCCTAAGCCCGGCTGATCTCATGGCCCTTCCTCTTTTACCCCGACTCCAGGCGGCGGGCGTGGACGCTCTGAAAATTGAGGGCAGGATGAAGAGTCCCGAGTACGTGGCCACTGTCACCCGGGTTTACCGGCGGGCCTTGGACCGACTGGCGGCGGGACAGTTTACTTATTCCCGGGAAGATGTGCTGGAGCTGGCCCGAATTTTCAGCCGCGGTTTTACCAGCGGTTACCTGGAAGGCAACCAGGGCCGGGATATGACGAAATCGTTTACTGGGTGCGGGGCGGGCGCGAGACGGTGACGGTGCGGGAGATTGTGGATAAAGAAGGCGCTGCTCTGCCGGAAGCGGCGGCTGGGATGGAAGTGTGGGTGACGGCGCCGGCAGGGGTGGCGGAGGACGATCGGGTGTTTAAAGTGACGGACGTAAGGCAACTGGAAGAGGTTGCCCGCCTATGCCGGGAGAGGGGGGTGGAGTTTTTTGCCGGAACGCCCCGCATAGCCCATGCCGGGGAGTTTTCTGCCTGGCAGGAGTTTCTCCGGGAACTGGCGGGGAGAGGGGTAATCGACGGTTACCTGCTGGCTGGGCTGGGGTGGCTGCGGGTTTACCGCGATCTGCCCCCCCTGCCTGCGGTGGTGGATTATCCTCTGAATTCCTTCAACACGCCGGCCGTGCGGGCTTTTCTCAAAGAAGGATTTGAGGGTGTCACTCTGTCGGTGGAACTGAACCGGGAGGAAGTGGCGGGGATTCACCGCCACACCGATCCTTCCCGGCTGGAAGTGGTGGTGCAGGGGGCCCTTCCCCTCATGGTTTCGGCCTACTGTGCGCCGGGCGCCCTGGTGGGGGAGCGAAGAGCGGGTAGGCAGTGCTCTGCTCCCTGCCGCCGGGAAGAGTTTGCCCTCCGGGACCGGTTGGGGGTGGTGTTCCCCCTGCGCTGCGACCGTTACTGTCGGATGCATATTTTCAACTCGGTAGACCTGTGTTTGCTCGATTGCCTGGACGATTTTGCCGCCCTAAGAACGGGTACGGTGCGCATTGAAGGCCATCTTTATCCGCCCCAGGTTTTGCGGGAGCTGGTTTCCCTTTACCGGGAGGTCCTGGATGGGAAGAAGGATAATTTGCCCGGGGAGGACTTAGTGGCGACGGTGAAAAAAATTACTGGCCGCGACGTTACCCGGGGCCATTATTTCCGCGGTGTGGAATAAAGAGCGGGGGGTACCTGCGATTGGACCGTGATTTGGTTCGGCTCGATTACGACAAAATAGTAGAGATGTTGGCGGCGGAAGCAGTTACTGCTGCCGGGCGGGAGAAATGTTTGGCCCTCCGGCCCCTTGCGGAAAAGGAAGTGGTGGAAACAAGGCTGGCCGAGACAGAGGAGGGGAGGCTTTTCCTGGTTCGGGAAGGGGAAAATCCGCTGGAGCCGCTGCCGGACCTGACCGGAATTTTGCTCAAACTGGAAAAAGGTGGGGTTCTACAGGCGGCGGACTTTCTTCTTCTGCGCCGCCTGCTGCAACTTGCGCGCCGGATAAAGCGGGCTTTCTTGGCGATGACGGCCCGTTACCCCCTCCTGGGAAAATTAGCGGCCGATATCGTTCTTCTCCCGGAACTGGAGGAGGACATAAACCGGCTCCTGGACGAGGACGGTTTTATCCGCGACGACGCTTCTCCGGCCCTGCGCCGGATCAGGGAGGGGATCCGGGAGCACACCCGGCGGATCAAGAGCTACTTAGAAGAGTTCATCCGGTCGCCGGAAGCCCAGAAGATTCTTCAGGAACCCCTATATACCCTTCGCTCCGACCGTTATGTCCTGCCGGTGAAACAGGAGTTCCGGCAGCGGGTGCCGGGCATTGTTCATGACCAGTCGGCCAGCGGTGCCACCCTGTACATAGAACCGGCGGCGGTGGTGGAGATGACCAACCGCCTGCAGGGGCTGCGGCGGGAGGAAGAAGAGGAGATTTTCCGCCTGCTGCGGGAGCTGACAGAGAAGGCGGCGACAAAACTGGCAGACTTGGCCCATAACTACCGCCTGGTGGCAGAAGCAGACTTTATCTTGGCCCGGGGCTCTCTGGCCCGCCGGATGGAAGGGACGGTGCCCCGGGTAAACCAGGAAGGGCGCCTGCGCCTGTACAAGGCCCGTCATCCTCTGCTGGGGAAAAGGGCGGTGCCGGTGGACATACTGCTGGGGGAAGGGTACGATTTTCTGGTCATTACCGGTCCCAATACCGGCGGTAAAACCGTCACCCTGAAGACGGCGGGACTGCTGGTTCTGATGGGGGTGAGCGGGCTGGCCGTCCCCGCCGCTTCCGGTTCGGAGATACCCCTGGTAGACCGGGTTTTCGCCGACATCGGTGACGAACAAAGCATCGAGCAGTCTTTGAGTACCTTTTCTTCCCACATGGTAAACATTATCCGCATCCTGAAAGAAGCCACGCCGCGCAGTTTAGTGCTTCTGGACGAGTTGGGGGCGGGGACAGACCCGGCGGAAGGAGCAGCTTTAGCCATGGCCATTCTGGAAACCTTAGTGGCTCGGGGCGTGCGGGGTATGGCCACCACCCACTACAGCGAACTGAAGTACTTCGCCTATACCCATCCCCGCCTGGAAAACGCCGCCGTGGAATTTGACCCTCACACTTTAAAGCCCACCTACCGTCTCACCATCGGCCAGCCCGGGCGCAGCAGCGCTTTTGCCATTGCCGCCGGTCTGGGGCTGATGCCAGAAGTAGTGGAGCGGGCCCGGCATTTTCTTTCCCGGGAAGAACTGGAAGTGGGCGAGTTAATTGCCGGACTGCAGGAGAAGCAGCGGCAGGCGGAGGCGGCCAGACAGGAGGCTGAAGCCCTGCGTCAGGAGCTTAAGCGGGAGAAGGAGAAGCTGGCCGAAGAGAGGCGGGAAATGGAGGAGAAAAAGGAGGCTGTCCTGGCCCGGGCCCGGGAGGAAGCCCAGGAACTGCTCCGCCGTACCCGCCGGGAGGTAGACCGGATTCTCAAAGAGATTCACCGCCGCCGGCAGGAAGGGGATGCGGCCGGAGCCGAGGAGTTGCGGCGGGAGTTTAAAGAGATAGAAAAAGAGATGGCAAAAAGAGAAAAAGTCCCCGCCGCTGCGGGTAAGAAGGACTGGCAGCCCGGGGAGACTGTATACGTGACCACTCTTAACCAGACTGGGGTCCTGCAGGCTCTGGCCGGTAACCAGGCCACGGTGGCGGTAGGACCGCTCAAGGTGACGGTGCCTGTAAGCGCTCTTTCTCTTCCCCCGCAGGATGTGAGCTTGCGGCAGGAACCGGTGATTTCCGCCCGCCCCTGGCTGGAGAAGAAAAAAACGGTCCGGCCGGAACTGGATCTGCGGGGGCAGACGGTGGAAGAGGCCTTGGAAAATTTAGCGCGTTATTTAGACGACCTCTTTCTCACCGGTCTGAGCAAAGCCACCATTATCCACGGGGTGGGTACCGGCGCCCTGAAAAAAGCGGTGCGAGCCTACCTTAAAGAAAACCTCCGGCGTGGCTCCTTTCGCCCCGGCTTCCCCGGTGAGGGCGGCGATGGGGTGACGGTTATCGAATTAGATTAACGAGGAGGATGAGAAATGCGGATGCGCGAGATTGCTCCTGGAATTCACTGGCTTGGTGCAGTTCATTAGAACCGGCGGTTTTTCGACGCCCTCATTCCCCTCCCGGAAAGCGCCAGCTACACCTGCTACTTAGTGCAGGGCGAGGAGAAAAGGGTTCTTCTGGACACGGTGGATCCCACCCAGTGGGAAGTGCTGGCAGCCCAGCTTGACGGGGTGGAGAAAATCGACTATGTGGTGGCCCACCACGCCGAACAGGACCACTCCCGCATTCTGCCCCTGGTGCTGGAACGTTTTTCCGCCGCCAAGGTGATCACCACGCCCAAAGGGAAGGAACTGCTGGAATTCCCGCTTCATATACCTGCCGACAGGTTTGTTACTGTGGAGGACGGCGAGACCTTGGACTTGGGCGGAAAAACCTTAGAGTTCGTCCACCTGCCCTGAGTTCACTGGCCGGAGACCATGATAACCTATTTGCGGGAAGACAAAATCCTCTTCAGTTGCGACTTCTTCGGCTGCCATCTGGCCACCAGTGACCTGTATGCCGATGATCGGACCCGCGTTTACCGGGCGGCCAAATGGTGCACTATCTCACGGCGGAACTGGTGGCCCGGGGAGTGAAGGTGGAACTCTTCAACTGAAAGCAGAGGTACTGCCGCCGGTGCTGGTGAAAGGACTGCGCCGGGAAGAGGACTACCGGGCGCTGGCAGAACTGGCGGAGACAGTGGTGCAGCGCCACAAAGAAGCGGGAATAGTCTAACTTTTTCTTGCGGGGGGAGATAGATGAAGAAAGGGCTGCGCGTTTTTCTGCCGCTACTCCTGCTAATCCTTCTCCTCTATGGTTGCGGTGACACTGGAGTAAACAACTCCGAAAGCAGAAGAGAAGACCGGTCTTTCTCTTCCGTCACCCGACAGGAAAGCCAACAGGCTGAAAGCGGAGGTAAAAATGACCCTTCTGCCGCTGAAGCTGAGCGGCAGGAAGGTGAGATTAAAGTAATCCCCGCCCGGGTGGTGCGGGCGGTGGACGGCGATACCGTCTACGTGGATATGGAAGGTAAACGGGAGAAGGTGCGGTTCATCGGAGTCAATACGCCGGAAACCAAAGACCCCCGGCGGGGGGTAGAATACTACGGCCGGGAGGCAGCCGCTTTTACGGCCAAAACTCTCACCGGGCGGGAAGTGTACCTGGAATTTGACGTGGAGCAGCGGGACAAATACGGCCGTCTTCTGGCCTATATCTGGCTGGAACGGCCGGTGGACGGCAGCGACAGGGAAGTGCGGGCGAAGATGTTCAACGCCCGTCTCCTCCTGGACGGTTACGCCCAGGTGATGACGGTCCCGCCCAACGTAAAATATTCCGACCTTTTCGTCCGCTACCAGCAGGAGGCCCGGGAAAAGAAAAAGGGCCTCTGGGGCCCGTAAGATTCATGCCAGTTCCAGGGCTCTGATGAGTGCCCTGGCTTTGTGCCACGTTTCTTCGTACTCGAAACGGGGATCGGAATCGATGGTCAGGCCGCCGCCTACGTGGAAGTAGGCCCGGCCTTGTTTCATGTAAATGGTGCGGATGACGATGTTCAGGTCCATGCGGCCGTGGAAGGAAAGGTAACCGATGGAGCCGCAGTAGATGGCGCGGCGGTGTTTTTCCAGTTCGTCGATGATCTCCATGGCCCGGATTTTGGGGGCGCCGGTAATGGAACCGCCGGGGAAAGCAGCGGTCAAGAGGTCCAGGGGGGACTTGTCCTCTGCCAGGTCGCCTTCAATGGTGGAGACCAGGTGAAAAACGGTGGGGTATTCTTCAATAGCGTACAGGTCCGGCACCCGCACCGAACCGATGCGGCAGACGCGGCCCAGGTCGTTGCGTTCTAGGTCTACAATCATGAGAAGTTCGGCCTTGTCTTTGGTGCTGGCGGCCAGCTCCTGGCGCATCCGCTCATCTTCTTCCAGGGTGCGGCCGCGGGGGCGGGTGCCCTTGATGGGGCGGGTCTGGACGTGACCCCGGTCCAGGAGGAGAAACCTCTCCATGGAAGCGCAGGCCACCTGCCATGGGGCGAAGTTGAGGTAGGCAGAAAAAGGAGCCGGGTTGATAGTACGCAGGGTGAGGTAGATTTCCCAGGGCGCGGCCGGGAGAGGAGCGGTGAGACGGTGGGAAAGGTTTACCTGGAAAATGTCGCCGGCGGCGATGTACTCCCGGGCCCTTTCCACTGCTTCCAGGTACTCAGCTTCGGTGAAATCGGACTCCACTTCGATGCGGCGCCGGCCGGGGGAATGGAGGGTCACGTGGCAAACAGGAGGAGCGGTCCTGCAGGCACGGGTGAACAGCTCCTTCATCTCGGCCAGCCTGGTCCGGGCCTGTTTTTCTCCTTCTTCTCCGGTACAGGGCAGGCCGGTGGCCACGGCGTGCCAGCATCTTTCCCGGTGGTCATAAATAAAGGCGGCGTCGTAGAAACCCAGATAACAGTCTTCCATCCCGGCGTCGTCGATGCAAGTGTCGGGAATTTCTTCGATTTGCCGGCCCAGGTCATAGCTGAAAAAACCCACCATTCCGCCGGTAAAGGGAAGAAACTCCGGCACTTCTCCCTGGGAAAAAAGGGCGGCGTAGCGGCGGTAGTAAATATCCAGCACCTGCAGAGGATTATCGGTCAGGCGGGTGAGGTTGTCCCGGCTGCGGACAGTAATTTCCTTTCCTCGGGAGGTGACAACGAGAAAAGGGTCGAAGCCGATGAAAGAATAGCGGCACCTGCTAGCAACGCCGATTTGACCGCTGTCCAGGAAAAAACTGCAGGGCTGCTTATGGAGAAGGTGGTAAAGGTGAAAGGGCTCGATGCTGCCCTTGAGCTCGCGCCAAAGAACTTTTTGCTTCATGAGGGGTTTTACCTCCGCGAAGTTCCTTTCCTTTTCTAAATTTATCACCGGCAGGGGCAGCGGTCAATGAAAAGTTTTCTTTCCAGCGGGAGGGGCGGATTGGGAAGAAGGAGAGTCTGTCGCTTTTCCTGCTTTTCATGATTTTTCGCTCGCTCATAATTCTTCGGCCGAACCTGCCCTAAAACTCGTCGCCGGCAGCATCCGGCCGCCGGCTACACAGCGTCCGTGCCGTGAAATCCGGCTGGCCCGAACGTCCTGTTCGGGCCCCGGCTGCTGCTCCGGCTCCTGCGTTAAGGGCAGGTAACGGCCTCGAAAAAT
>JASUSC010000058.1 GCA_030446285.1 Eubacteriales bacterium
TTTCTTCGCTTTTTGCTAAAATTTGCAAACTCCTCGCCATAAATAAAACACCGCTTTTAGGTTTGGCTGCCTAAAAGCGGTGTTTGTCTTCAAGCTGAACACCTGAGAAAGGTGTTTTTTTTGTTATCAGGAGAGTTGTAATGGGTGATTTGCTCGCTTCAGAAGATCTGAAAAGAGCGGGCTCTAAAGGCCCGTTTTTTTTAGCTGAGGGAAAAGAAGGGCAACCCTTAGGCGTGGTTTTCCATTTTTTTCTTCTTGACCCTCACTACAGGGTGTAGTTATAATTACAAGTAATACCCCTTGCAGGTATTAGAGGAGGGGTACCCTTGAAGATTGTAGCTTTTCTCACAGGGGCTTTTCTTTTGGTAGGGTTTAGCTACGGCCTGTACTGGAGCTGGGCGAGTTTAAAAATTGACTCCCGTTCAAAAGGAGTAATGATGGGAATTATTCTTGCCGTGATGGCCGGCCTGGTTACTCTTCTGGCGGCGGCGATTTTTTTCAGCGGTTTTTATTCTTGAATTTTTTACCAGTGAAGAGTTAACTGCAGTGGGAAAAAGGCGCTCAGCAGCGGGATTTTACCGCTGTTTTTTTCTTTTACGCGGAGAAAACTATAAAAAAAGACCGGAGGTGGCAGGGTGGAAAGAGTTAATACCCTGGGACAGGAGATGGTAGGGGGAGTGACCGTCTATCCTGTACCCATAACTCCGGGAGAGCACATCAACATTATTTACAACGGCCTGCTGGCTCAGTCCGGGGCCACGGAGATCTGGCTCCACTTAGGTTACGGTCACGCTCACAACTGGGAAAAGGTCCAGGATTTAAAAATGTTTAAAACCGGCCGGGGCTGGGAGCAGACTCTAAAAGTTCCGGACGAGGAACGCCTCCATTTCTGCTTTAAAGACAGTGCCAACAACTGGGATAACAACAACGGGCGCAATTGGAGCTATGAAATTCACAACGGCCGGCGGGTCTAAACTTTCTTTTTCCTGCCCTTTCCAGGGCGGGTTTTTTTATTATTTTCTTCCACCGAAGCAAGAATTATCTAAGGAAGGCAGAGAGATAATAAAATTTGACCGGTTGGCAAAGGATTGCTGGATGGGGGGACTGCAGTGAAGAAAAAGGGCCCAAAGCAACAGTGGCCGCGGAAGATAAAGCGCTTTTTCACCAGCGTAACTACTCCTGACCCTGGATTTATGGAAAAAACTTTTTCCTTAGGGGAAAGAGCTCCCTATAACCAGGAGGCGGGAAAAAAAGATAAGCCCAACCGGCGTGGGGAGGAGAACAACAGGAGGATCATCAAGCCTCTACCGCTGGCTAAAGTGAGGAGGAAACCTTTGGCTGTAAGGCCTCTGGAAGTAAAGAAAGATGGAGGCCAAGGGGAGGAAAAAAATAGCAACGCAAGGAGAACGGCAACCGGCCTGGCTGCGCAGGAAAAAAGGCAGGCTCAGTCCGGGCAGGGTGAGGGTTCTCACCAGGATTACCAGGCTGCTTTAAAGGCCCAGGCAGAAGATGTGCAGGAGGAAGAACCATTTTTGGGCTGGGATATAGATCCGCGTCTTTCGGTAAATTTAGAGCGGGTAAGCCGCGTCTTTCACATTCCGCCCAATATGGACGTGGTGGTGCGGGAGTTTGAGATACCCTTTGAGCCGCCGTTAAAAGCCGCTATTGTTTATATCGACGGAGCTGCCAGCCGGGATGTGGCCGATAACTACATTCTCAAACCTCTGATGCTCCTGCCGCGCTTAGAAGGAGAAGAGAAAGAAGCGGTAAGGGGAGATCCTGTTGATTTAGTGTATAAAACCCTGCTCCCGGGTAACCAGGTAGCCCGGAAGGAGTGTTTTCAGGACTTGGTGGAGGCGGTCTTAAACGGGGATACCGCCGTGCTGGTAGACGGAAGCCGGGAAGTGCTCACGGTGGAGAGCAAGGCTTGGCCGGTGCGGTCGGTGGAACCGCCGCGGAGTGAGGCTGTTATCCGGGGGCCGCAGGAGGCGTTTGTCGAACATTTGCGGGTGAATACGGGGCTGGTACGCAAACACCTGCGCAACCAATCCCTGGTTACAGAAATCTTCACCTTAGGCCAGGTGAGCCGGACCCAGGTGGCCATTATGTACTTGCAGGGGTTGGTTAATCCTAAGCTTTTGGCCGAGGTCAAACGTCGGCTGGAAATGGTTAAGACTGATGCTATCGCTGACAGCGGGATTTTAGAGATTTTTATTGACGATAACCCCCGGGCTTTTGTTCCCCAGATCCTCGCCACGGAACGGCCAGACCGGGCGGCGGCCTTTCTCACCGAGGGCCACGTAGTGATTTTAGTAGACGGGTCGCCCTTTGCTCTTATCGTACCCGTTACCTTCTGGGCCCTCCTCCACACCCCGGAGGACTACTATTTACGCTGGCCCTTTGGTACTTTTGTTCGCTGGATTCGTTTTTTGGCCTTCTTTTTCGCCCTCCTTACGCCGGCCCTTTACATTGCCATTGTTAATTACCATCAGGAGATGATTCCTACCGACTTGCTTTTGGCCATAGCTGCCAGCCGGGAGCGGGTTCCTTTTCCGGCGGTGGTAGAGGTTATCCTGATGGAAGTGTCCTTTGAGCTCATTCGGGAAGCGGGGGTGCGGATACCTTCGGTTATCGGACCGACCATCGGCATAGTGGGGGCGTTGATTTTGGGCCAGGCGGCGGTAGCGGCCAATATCGTTAGCCCCATTCTGGTAATTGTGGTAGCCGTTACAGGTCTGGCATCATTGGCGATACCCAACTACGGCCTTAACCTTTCCCTGCGGATTTACCGTTTTGCCTTTCTGGTGGCGGCGGCGGCTCTCTTCGGTTTTGTGGGAATTGCCGTCCTCCTTTTCTTGCTCAACGTTCACACTGTAGGGCAGAAATCTTTCGGGGTGCCGGTGGTATCGCCGGTGGCTCCTTACCGTCCTCCCAGTTTTGATTTGGTGACTTTGCGCGAAATGTTCAAACATTCCCTCCTTCCCCGTTATATGCGGCCGCGCCGGCACCGTCGCCAGGAGGAGTTTAACCGTTACTGGCATCCTCTCACCACTATGCTGGCCAAGACAAAAGGGGAAGCTAGAAAAGAGAATGATAAAAGGCAGGAGGGGTAGAATGTCCAGTTTACGGGATGGTCATATTGGGGCAGTGGAAGCGACAATATTAGTGGCCATCTACATGGGGAGCAAGATTTTTCTCACCTTCCCCCGCGATATGGCAAAACTTGGAGCTACGGCGGCCTGGTTTATTCCTTTGTTTAGCATGCTGGTAGCTCTGTTAATTTTTACTTTTTTCAACCGGCTTCTCCTCCGTTTTCCCGGTCGCAATCTGGTTCAGGTGACGGAAACCCTCTTAGGACCAGTAGCAGCCGGGGTAGCAACGGTGATTTATTTCCTCATTTTCTTTTTCATTACCGTAGTTATCCTGCGGGAGCTGGCGGAGATGGTTAAGACCATCATTATGCCCATGACTCCAATTAGCGTTTTTATCGGGCTGTTTTTAGCGGCGGCCCTTTTCGCCGCTTACCAGGGGATTGAAAGTTTGAGCCGGGGGGCATGGCTCTTCTTTCCCTTTATCCTTCTTGCTTTTGTTCTCATCATTATCGGTACTGCCCCTTTTATGCGCTGGGAAAACATCACCCCTGTTTTGGGATACGGTCCTCTGCCGTTGCTGAAGTGGGGTTTGATAAAAGTTGCCCTTTTTGGAGAGGGCTTTATTTTAGGCTTGATACCGCCTTATCTGCGCGACCAGAAAGATTTCTCTATGATAGGGTACGGCAGCATTATTTTGAGCGGTCTTACCATGACTCTTACCGTGTTTGCCTACCTGCTTGTTTTTGGGATGCCAAGCTGCATTCACGCCGGCGCTTATCCTCTGTATCAAATGGCCCGGTTGATCTTTTATGGGCGCTTTATTCAGCGCGTAGACGTCCTTTTCATCTTCATTTGGGTCTTTAGCATTCTCTTTACTCTGGCTCTCTCTTTGTATGGAGGGGCGGTGGTTCTGGGCCAGTATTTTAACCTGGAAACTTACCGGCCCCTGCTTTTCCCCGTGTCGCTTTTGACTTATGCCGCTGTTTTCTTAGCTCCGAGTTTTCCTGTAGCCGAATGGTTAGACAATCAGCTTTTGCGAACCTACGGTGCCGTTGTGGTGATGCTACCGCTTCTTCTTTACCTGGTGGCCAAAGGGTGGAGGCTTAAGGAGGGAGGGGAAAATGCTGCGTAAATCCATGCTTGCCGGGAGAAAAGTTTTAGCTTTGCTTTTGGTCTTTCTTCTTTGTTTGCCCCTTGGGGGCTGCTGGGACAGCGACGAATTAGAAGAATTGTCTTTCGTTATTGCCTTGGGAATAGATAAAGGTGATGTGCCGAACCTGTTGAAATTGACGGCCATGATTGCCATTCCTGCCAAAATTGCCGGCGGGCCAAGTGGGGGAGGAGGGGATGGGGATGGTGGAGGCAAGCAGGAGGAGAGCGTCTCGGTTGTCACCATTAACTGCGCTTCCCTTTTTGCTGGTCTAAATCTCATGAACAGTTTTGTCAGCCGCAAGTTGAATCTGCAGCACATGAAAGCCATCGTGGTGGGAGAAGAGATGGCCCGGGAAGGGATTAGCAAAAACTTAGGAGCGATGATGCGCTACTATCAGGTGCGGCGCACTACCCTGGTGATAGTAGGCCGGCCTTCGGCGGAAGAGTTTATCAATAAACTCAAACCCAAGTTAGGAACTAGTCCTTCCAAGTATTTGGAAGACGCCATGCTGATGTTTGAAACTTCGGCTTTCCTTCCCAGGGTGTTCTATCACAATTTTCTCCAGCAGTACCAGAGTTACGGCGATGAGGCCTATGCCCTGTTAGGGACAGTGGTGAAACGGGAGAAAAAAGCTACGACGGAAGACAAGCTGATGGCTGAGACGAAGTCCGAAAGTCCGGGTATTGCTGGTGACACCAGCCGCAAAGGGGGGATTGATATTTCCCTGGTAGGAGCAGCGGTCTTCCGGGGTGACAGGTTAGCCGGGTATTTAAGCGGGGACGAGACGCGGATGTTTAACCTGCTCCGGGGGGATTTCCGGCAGGCGTTTTTCGCCTTAGAGGATCCCCTTTCTCCTGGCAAAATGGTTGTAGTGGATGTGCGGCAGGGTTCACCGCCCCGGGTGAAAGTAGATCTGTCGGGGGAGCAGCCGCGGGTAAAGGTGCAGCTAAGTCTGGAAGGAGACCTGGTGGGACATCAGAGCCAGGTTAACTATGTAGATAATTTCAACAACCGGGCCCGTCTGGAAAGGGCGGTGGCAGCCATGATTAAAAAAAGAAGTGAAGACCTTATTCGCCGGGCTCAGGAGGATTTTGGTACCGACATTTTCGGCTTCGGTCGCCGGGGAGCCCAGTATCAGTTTCTCACCTGGCAGGACTGGGTGAATTACCGCTGGAAGGACCGCTTTCCGGCGGCAGAGGTGAAAGTGGAAGTGAAGTTCCGCATCCGCCGTATCGGACTTCAGTACGGGCCGGCCCGACCCGGGGAAGGGGTGTAGGGAATGTTTTTTCTCGTCGATATCGGCGTGGTGGTGATTACGGTCTGGACTGCCCTTTACACTTTCAATTTCGGCCGCATTGCTGCCCGGGATGGTAACCGGCGCGGGGCTTACGGGCTGTATGTATTAGCGCTGATTACCCTTCTCTTTCCTCTCTGGCTCTACTTTTTCCGGCCGGTGCGGTAGCAAACCAGAAGATGTTAATGCAACCATAAAAGGGATAGCAGGATTGCTGATAAAAATCGGAGCGGGGAAGCAACATAATGTCAGAAAAGGAGGGGAATGAATGCCGGAGCTGCGCAAAGATGCCGTAACCGACCGCTGGGTGGTAATTGCTACGGAGAGATCCAAGCGCCCCCACGAGTTTGGCCGGCGGCGGGAGCAAGTACGCAGAGGGGTGTGTCCCTTTTGCTATGGCAACGAAAGTATGACGCCGCCGGAGATTATGGCTTACCGACCTTATTACGCTCCCAACCAGGAAGGCTGGGAAGTGAGAGTGGTGCCCAACAAATTTCCGGCTTTACGGATAGAAGGAAATTTAGATCCTGGCCGGGAAGTTCTCTACGACCGGATGAACGGGGTGGGAGCCCACGAAGTTATTATTGAATCTCCCCAGCACAATTCTTCTTTAGGTACGCACCGCTTGGAGCAGATGGAAAAAATCATCTGGGCCCTGCGCGACCGTCTGGTGGATTTGAAACGGGACGTCCGGCTGAAATATATTCAAATTTTTAAAAACGAAGGGGCGGAAGCAGGGGCTTCCCTGGAACATCCCCATTTCCAGCTCATTGCCACGCCGGTAATACCGCAACAGATAAGTCAAGAGCTGGAAGGTGCCCGCCGTTTCTTTCGGGAAAAGCAGCGGTGCGTCTACTGTGCTATGGTCGATGCAGAGCGGCAGATGCACGAGCGCTTGGTAGATGTCTCGCCCCATTTTGTGGCTTTTTGTCCCTACGCTTCCCGTTTTCCCTACGAAATATGGATTGTTCCCCGCCGGCACAGTCACGATTTTGGCGACATTCAGGTGGAGGAAGTGCAGGATTTAGCCAAGGTTCTAAAGTTGGCCATCCGTCGTTTGGAAGTAGCTTTGGAAAATCCCCCCTATAATCTGGTCTTGCACAGCGCGCCCAACGAGGGAGGGTATGAAAACTACTACCACTGGCACTTAGAGATTGTTCCCCGTCTCACCGTCATAGCCGGTTTTGAGCTGGGAACCGGGTATTACATCAACCCCACCAGCCCCGAAGTGGCGGCCGGGATTATCAAAAATGTTCAGGTACCCCTTTGGCAATAAACGCAACGGGAGGGAAAGGGAAAGATGATGCTGGATCGCAATCTGAAAATCCTGCTGGTGGCAGCAGAAGTCACCCCCTTTGCGAAAACGGGCGGCTTGGCCGATGTGGCCGGTTCTCTGCCCAAAGCCCTGGCAACCTTGGGCAATGACGTGCGGGTGGTAATGCCCAAATACCGCCCTATTTCCGATACCATCCGGACCCTTTTTGATTTCCCGGTTCAGGTAGGGCAGAGGAGGGAAACGGCTGTCCTGCGGGAGTCGATGCTTGAAGCCCAGATGGGGGACATCCGCCGGACGGTGCCGGTGTACTTTATTGACAATTACCACTACTTCGACCGGGATAACATGTACGGCTACTGGGATGAAGCAGAACGGTTTGCCTTCTTCTGCCGGGCGGTTTTGGAGATGTTGCCCCGCCTTAACTTTCAGCCCGATGTCATCCACTGCAACGACTGGCAGACGGGGCCCATCTGCATGTTGCTGAGAGAAAAATACAGCCGCGATCCCTTTTACAGCCGAATTGCCACGGTTTACACCGTTCACAATCTCCGGTACCAGGGTAACTTTCCCCGGGAGGTCCTTTCCCTTTTCAACTTGGGGATGGAGGTCTTTACTCCGGAGAAGGTTGAGTTTTACGGCTCTTTCAGCTTCATGAAAGCGGGATTAGTTTACGCCGACGTGATTACCACCGTGAGTTCCCGTTACGCCCAGGAAGTTCAGACGCCGGAATTCGGCGAACGGATGGACGGTATCCTGCGCAAGCGTTCTCACGACCTCTTCGGCATAGTCAACGGTATCAACATTCACGAGTTCAATCCCAAAACCGACCCGCGCATCTACCGGAACTACGACATCAACAATTTAGCCGACAAAAAGGACAACAAATTCGCCCTGCAGAGAGAATTGGGCTTGCCGGAAAGGGATGTGCCGGTAATCGGTATGGTAACCCGTTTAGTGGACCAGAAAGGGCTGGATCTTTTAGATGAGATCAAAGATGAACTTTTGCAGGAAGATATCCAACTGGTGGTCTTAGGGACAGGAGACCCCCACTATGAGGACATGTTGCGGCGGATGAAGGAGAAATACCCGGATAAGGTGGCCGTCAATATCGGCTTCAACGGTATCCTCGCCCAGCGAATTTACGCCGGCAGCGACATGTTTCTCATGCCCTCCCGCTTTGAACCGTGCGGTTTGGGGCAACTCATCAGCCTGCGTTACGGTACCATTCCCATTGTGCGGGCTACCGGCGGCTTAGCCGATACGGTGGTGGATTACAATCCCGAGACGGGCATGGGCAACGGTTTCTCCTTCGACCACTACTCTGCCTTTGAACTGCTCCATACCATCCGACGGGCTCTCAGCACGTACCGGGACAGAGAACGCTGGGAGAAACTGATGCGGGCGGCTATGGAAGCGGATTTCTCCTGGAATCGTTCTGCTGCCGAATATCTGGAGGTTTTCGACCGGGCCATTATGAAGCGCCGGGAGTGGGCTCAGATCGCCTGAAAGGCTTCAGAAGAGGAGAAAGAATTCGCCTGCGGGCGGGTTCTTTCTCCCTTTGTCTTTGCGCTTTTTAAGTTACTGTGATGTCCGTCACTTATTTCTTTGTCACCCCCTGCTAAAATGGTGTTGCGAAGCGGGGGGAGAAATTATGAACTGGCACCCGGAAGCAGAAAAAATCTTGGCAAAAGTCCCGCCTTTTGTCCGCCGGATGGCTCGGATGGCGGTGGAAAAGGAAGCGCGCCGGAAAGGGCTTACAGAGGTGGATGTAGCCACCGTTCTGGAGGTAAAAGAAAAGTATTTCAGTCTCGATAAAGAAAGAAAAGCAGGGGAACCGCCGCCGCTCCGGATTGTCGTGGTCCGCTGCGAAACGGTTTCTGAAGTTTGTCCCGGTATCGCCTGCTTTAAGGCTTTCAACAGCCGCAAACTCCAGTTTGCCGGTTACGGTCCCAACACGGAGATAGTGGGGTTTTTCACCTGCGGCGGCTGTTCTGGACGCCGAGTGGCCAGACTGGTGGAGCGGCTTAAGGAACACGGCGTGGATGTCATCCATCTCAGTTCCTGCATGCTCACGGAAGGTGATTGTGCCCCCTGTCCCTTTGTCGAACAAATAAAAAAGACCGTTGAACAAAAAGGAATTAAAGTGGTAGAGGGAACTCACCATTAAGAAAAAGAGGAGGAAAAATAATGAAGATTACCAGAGACATGACGGTGGATGAGGTGCTGAAAGCCAATCCCCGCACGGCAGAAGTGTTCCGGGAGATGGGGATGCAGTGCTTAGGCTGTCCTTCGGCGCGGGCGGAGACTGTAGCCGGGGCTGCCCGGATCCATGGGGTTTCAGAAGAAGAATTATTAAAGAAGCTTAACGAGGTGGAGGCGGGCGAAATGTCGCCGGAGACTAAGGCTCTGGCCCAGCCCAAGGGGGCGGTGCTGCAACGAGATAAAACTACCTTCGCCATCGTTCCTCATTTGCCTGCCGGGCTGGTGAGTGCGGCCCAACTGCGCAAGTTAGCCGATGTGGCGGAGAAATACGGCGCCCAGGCCATCAAATGTACCTCCGCTCAGCGGATTGCTCTGGTGGGCCTGAAGCGGGCGGACGTGGACAAAGCTTGGGCCGAGCTGGAAGAGGCGGGGATGGGTCCCGGCCACGCGGTAGGGCTGTGTGTGCGCAGCGTCAAAATCTGCCCGGGTAGTACTTTCTGTAAACGGGGGCAGCAGGATTCCGTGACCCTGGGGTTGGAACTGGATAGGCGTTATCACGGCATGGAACTGCCGGGCAAGTTCAAAATGGCAGTAAGCGGTTGCATGAACTCCTGCTCCGAACCGGCGGTACGGGATATTGGGATCATGGGTACTCCTAAGGGTTACACGGTCATGGTGGGCGGCAACGCCGGCTTTAAACCCCGTTTAGGCGACGTCATAGCCACCCAACTGGAGCCCGATCAGGTGCTGGAGCTGGTGGATAAAATTATTAAATTCTACAAAGAAAACGCCCGCCGCAACGAGAGAATAGGGGAACTCATCGACCGCATCGGTCTGGAAGAGTTCAAAAAAGCCATGGAAGTTGCTGAGAAAGATGAAAATGCCATCCGCGTGGTTCTGAAGCCTTAGGGGCGAAAGGGGCTGGATCATGAAGCACTTTCTGTATTATTTGCTTTTTGCTTTTCTGGTTATTTTGGTTGTTTTTCCAATGTATTGGACTTTCACTCTTTCTATAAAAACCCACACAGATATAACGGCTATTACTCCTAAATTCGTTTTTAAACCTACTCTTGACAATTATAGGGGTTTATTCACGGGAGAAACGGGCACCACTTCCTTGCCTG
>JASUSC010000059.1 GCA_030446285.1 Eubacteriales bacterium
TATGAGGAAAAACACTACGGGGAGAGAATAAAAAAGACCCTTTGTGCAGGAGGAGAGAAAAGGTTATGCAGAAAAAAGCTTTTCTTCAACTTCTAATTTTAGCTTTGGTCCCTTTTATCATGGTCCTGGGAAACTCCATGCTCATTCCCGTACTTCCCCAGGCGCAAAAAAGTATGGGGATTAGCCGGTTGCAGGTGGGACTTCTCATTACCCTTTTTTCCTTGCCCGCCGGTCTCACCATTCCCCTGGCCGGTTTCCTCGCCGACCGGCTGGGGCGGAAAAAAGTTCTCATTCCCGCCCTCATCCTTTACGGCGCCGGCGGACTTATCGCGGGACTGGCTGCCTCCCTGATAAAAAAACCCTATTTGTTGGTCCTGGCAGGGCGGATTGTTCAAGGAGCAGGTGCCGCCGGCACAGCTCCCGTGGCCATGGCTTTGGTGGGGGACATTTTTACCAGCAACGAACGCAGTAAAGCCCTGGGCATGCTGGAATCGGCCAACGGCCTGGGCAAAGTAGTTAGCCCCATTGCCGGTGCCCTGGCCGGTCTCGTCTCCTGGTACCTCCCTTTTTACATCTTCCCCGCCCTCACCCTTCCCGTTGCGGCTGCCATAGCTTTTTTTGTCCCTGAACCGGGGAAAAACAATAACAACCAGAAAAATTTATCGAGCTACTGGGCCACTTTAAAAGCCATCTGGCAGCAGAAAGGAATGGCTCTAACTACCGCCTTTGCAGCCGGCGCCGCCTCCCTTCTCGTTCTTTTTGGCCTTCTCTTCCTTCTCTCTGACCGTCTGGAGGAAACTTTCGCCGTCAACGGTTTGCGCAAAGGTTTTTATATCGCTCTCCCGGTACTGGTCATGGCCGTAACGTCCTACACTTCCGGATACATTCTGCAAAAAAAGATCCAGCTCACCAAAGGTGCTGTAATCTGCGGCCTTCTCCTCGCCGCTGCCGGCATTGGCGCTCTTTACTTCTTCGACCACCGGCTTCTTCCGTCCCTGCTGACGGCTTCCTTAACGGGCATGGGCACCGGAATTACCCTGCCGGCTCTGAATACCCTGGTAACCAGTTCCGTTGCTCCCCAGGAAAGGGGAATGATCAGCGCCCTCTACGGCGGCGTGAGATTCTTAGGGGTAGCTGCCGGACCTCCTATTTTCGCTCGCCTGATGGAAGCAGGCCAAGCAGCCCCTTCGCTAGGCGGGGGTTTGATGTTGCTCACAGCTGCTCTCCTGGTTCTTTTCTTCATGAAACGGCACATCCTGCTCCCCCCTTCTCCTTCACCGGCTTAAACCGGCAAAAATAAGGGCAACTCCGGCCAGAATCAGGACCAATCTGGCCGGAGCGACCTTCCCTGCCAGGCCGGCTAAGCCGATGGCAGTAACTGCCGTCAGGATAAAGGGTCCTACCGCCGCCAGGACGGCGTTAATTTTAAAAGCCTTTTCCACACTGGCGGATTTCCACATGAGCACAGCCGCCGTAAATTCTATCGTCGCTGAGAGAAAACGCAACAAAGACATTCCCAAAACATATTTATCTTGCGTAAGCCACATAACCTGCCTCCTGTTACCTTTTTCACCGCCATATCTTATGTCGGAAAAGCTCGTTTAAGAAGTATCTTTTTCTCTTTTCACCGCTTTGCCAAAAGCCCCTGCAAATCAGGCATTCCCCGTAGATACCCGTTGCGGTAGGCGAGGCGGGCAAAGGCCTCAATGAACTCTTCTTTCACTTCCCACACCGGTTGGCAGGTCTGCAAGGTGTTCAAAATGGTCTTTTTGTCCATTTCCTGTCCCGTAAGTCTCTTTAAAGCCTGGACCAAAATGTCCCCCGCTTCTTCCCTGCTGGCGGTAATAAACTCCACCGTCTCCCGGTGTCCCGCAAGCCACCGGTCAACTAAGGAAGAGTTTTGCCGGTAAAAATCACCTCGCACGGCTACCACTGTGGTGGGATACCGTCCTTCGGCCCAGATGCTTTTCCAGTCCAGCAAAATCCCGGCTATTCCTTTCTCCTTAAGCCAGCTTCCCCACGGTTCTGCCACCAGAGCAGCGTCAACCTCCCCGCGCCGGAAAAGGGGATAAAGGTCAGCCGGAGTAACCTGAACAATCTGGACAGTACCGCCGCGGTTGCTGTCCTTCAACCCCGCTTCCTCCAGGACGTGGCGCAGGAGCAGGTCTTGAGTGTTGGCCAGTTGCGGCACTCCCACCCTTTTCCCCGCCAGATCCCTTACCTGCCGGATCCCACTGCCCAAGCGGTACACCAGCAGCGAACCGCCATTGCAGGCTCCGGCCACAACCTTGACATCGCTTCCCTGAGCGTAGCTGTTAACAACCGGTACGGGTCCTACATAGCCGATATCTACTTCACCGGCGTTTAAAGCCTCCATTAAAGCCGGACCGGCCGTAAAAATCCTGGTTTCCACCACCGCCTCTTTTCCCAGGTGCTTCTGAAAAATTCCCTTTTCTAAACCGACAATAGGCACAGAATGGGTAACATTGGGGAAAAAGCCAACCCTGATTCGAAGAACCTTTGTATCTTTTTTACCGCAGCCGGTACTGAAAACCTGGGAAAAGAAGAAAAAAACGAGCAGCAAACCCGCCAACCAACTCCTGCCCTTCCTCATTTTTCCCCTCCTTTAACCGGTTAGCCCCCAGCGTCGGTGGACCCTCTCCTCCAGACGGCGGAAGATAAAACCGTCCACTGCTACCCCGGTTGCACCGATAATCACCATCACCGCGAGAATCTGGCTCATGTCGGCCAAATTCCGCCCCATCATCAGCACCTGTCCTAAGCCGGTACCGCTGGAAAGGAGTTCCCCGGCCATCAACGCCCGCCAGGCAAAAGCCCAGGCCAGGCGCATACCGGTGAGAATAGCCGGCACGCTGGCGGGAACGATAACCCGGGTAAAAAGCTGTAATCTGCTTACCCCCATAGTTTGAGCAGCTTTGATAATTAAAGGTGGAATCCTCTTCACACCCGCGCCGGTATTGATGATCATCGTCCAGGTTGCTCCTAAGGAAGTGATAAAGATAATCGCTCCCTCTCCCATGCCAAACCAGAGAAGGGCCAGAGGAAGCCAGACCACACTGGGAATGGACTGGAGAGCGATAATCAGTGACCCCAGCAGCCGGTCTAACCAGAAAATCCTGCCCAGCATCAGGCCCCCGGTAATTCCCAGAGTTAAAGCCAGAGTAAAGCTCACCAAAATCCGGCGCAGGCTGGAGAAAAAAGCCAGAAGCAGTGTTCCTTCTTTTAGCCCCTGCACCAGGGTTAATAACACATCAGAAGGAGCCGGAAGCAGCACCCGCGCCCAGATCCCCGCCCTACACACTCCTTCCCACAAAAGGACGAGCAGCAGGTAAAACAGCAGTTTGGGAAAGCGCCCGGTCATAAAAGGTCTGACTGTATTCTTGACCATCTCTTTCCTCTCCAAAAAGACTTTTTAACTCTTCCTCCCAGAAGACAAAAGGAGGTCTGCGCAAATCCCGCGGTCGAGGAAAAGGTAATGTTACCTCTTGTTTTATCCGGGCCGGCCGCCCCGAGAGAACAACCACTCTATCTGCCAGAAGAAGAGCTTCCTCAATGCTGTGGGTAACAAAAAGAATTCCTTTCCGGGTTTGCTGCCAGATATGGAGCAATTCCTGCTGCAATAATCTCCTGGTGCGGGTGTCAAGAGCCGAAAAGGGTTCATCCATCAGCAAAAAAGGAGGATCCATGGCTAAAGTACGGGCAATAGCCACCCGCTGTCTCATCCCCCCGGAAAGTTGATGGGGATAAATAAAGGCAAATTCTTCCAGATGAACCCGTCGCAGGTATTCTCTGGCTTTTGCTCTGGCGTCCTTTTTCCCCATGCCTTTTACCCACAGCCCAAAAGCCACGTTGTCCAGCACTGTCAGCCAGGGGAAAAGGCCTCCTTCCTGAAACACCATCCCCACTCTGTCGGCACCTACCGGCTGTCCGTCAACCATTACCGCTCCAGCATCGGGCGAGAGTAAACCGGCAACAATGTTGAGGAGGGTTGATTTACCACATCCGGAAGGTCCCAGCAGGCAAACAAACTCTCCCTGCTTTACTTCCAGATCGATGTTCGTCAGTACTTCTATTTCCTCTCCTTTGTGGCCGAAAAAGCTTTTTTTCACCTTTTGGAGCCGCAAAAGTGCCAAAACCTGCCTCACCGCCTTTCCTTTGTTGTCTTCCCCGGATTTTGCTCTCCTCTTCCCCCCTTTTCTACCCCGAAGTCATTTTTTTTCTATGCACTCCCTTCCTTTTTTGCCACTTTCTCCTCGTCCCCATTAACCCGTCGCGTCAAAAAAACATACTATGGCAGCGACCAATACCACGAGGAGGGGAAAAAAATTGAAAGGCGGGAGAAGGAAAAATTACAACTCTTCTTTTCCTTTTCTTCAGGCGCCGCTGAAAGGACGTCTGCCTAAACCCCGGGAGAACGGACTCACTATGATTTTGGACAAGGGCATGTCCCCGGCGGAATGCGCCGGCATGCTGGCTCTAAGCCACCCTTACATTGATTTCATCAAACTCGGTTTTGGCACCTCTGCTCTCTACCATTCCGAACTTTTAGCGGAAAAAATATCTCTGTGCCGGCAGTATGGAGTCCGCATTTATCCCGGTGGTACCTTTTTTGAAATAGCCTGTACCCAGGGAAAATTCTACCGCTATCTCGGGACGGTTAAAAATCTGGGCTTTACTGCCATAGAAATCTCCGACGGCACCATCGTGCTTCCCTCTGCCCTCCGCCATCGCTTTATCACCAAAGCGGCTGAAGCTGGTCTTTATGTTATCAGTGAAGTGGGCAAAAAAAAGGCAGAGGAACGGCTCTCCGTGAAAGCCGTTATCTCCGCCATTAAAGCCGATCTTAAAGCCGGAGCCCGGAAAGTAATCCTGGAAGGCAGGGAATCCGGAAAAAACATCGGCCTTTACAACGCGGAAGGGGAAATCAACGAAACCGATCTGGAAGCCATAGTGGCCGAAATCGATCCGGATTGTATCATTTGGGAAGCACCCCTGAAAAAGCAGCAGGAAAGACTAATCATGCGTTTTGGTCCTAACGTGAACTTAGGTAATATCCCCCCCGGCGAAGTAATGGCCCTGGAAGCTCTGCGGCAGGGACTGCGCTCCGATACCTTCCGCTATTTTCTCAGCCGCTAACCTAAATTTTCTTCTTTATCCACCTGCTCCCGCATATAACAGAAATAAAAAAAGCGGGGGCAGCGCCATGACAGGGGAAACCATTCTTATCCTGTTAATAGCAGCCGGAATTCTCGGTAACTCCAAAATGCTGGCTACAGCCGCCTCGCTCTTGCTTATTCTCAAAATCGCCGGTCTTTCCCAAGCCTTCTCTGTCCTGGAAGAATACGGCATCGATCTGGGGCTCCTTTTTCTTCTTCTGGCCGTTATCGCTCCCTTCGCCGCCGGACACATCTCCCCGCGGGAAATATTTTCCTCCCTTTGCAGCGTTGCCGGTATTCTGGCCGTAATAGGAGGAATCCTAGCTACCCACCTTAACGGGCGGGGTCTGGAACTTCTCAAAGCCAATCCTGAACTCATGATCGGCATTGTCATTGGTTCTCTGGCCGGTATTGTTTTCTTTCAGGGTATACCCGTGGGCCCTCTTATGGCCGCTGGCATAATGGCCTTTTTCTGGGAACTGTATAGGCTGTTAAAAAATCTTAACTCTTAGCAGAAGCAGTACTGGTAACGGCACAGCTAACCCAGGTCTTCGTTCAGGAGTTTTTTATCTTCGGGGCTTAAATCCTCGTATTTCAATAAATCAGGTCGTCTTTTTAAAGTGCGCAAAAGAGCCTGCTGCCGCCGCCAGCGGGCAATCCTGCCGTGATCGCCGGAAAGAAGAACTTCCGGAACAGTGTATCCCCGGTACTCTCGCGGTCTGGTATACTGAGGATACTCCAGGAACAGGCCAGAAAAAGATTCCTCCCGCGTAGCAGCCTCATCCCCAAGAACACCCGGAAGCAGTCGGGCCACGGCATCTACCACCACCATGGCCGCCAACTCTCCGCCGGTCAAAACATAATCGCCGATAGAAATCTCATCAGTTGCCAGATGCTGCCGCACCCGTTCATCCACGCCTTCATAATGGCCGCAAATTAGAACCAGATGTTCCTTTTGAGCCAGCTCTTCTGCTATCCGCTGGTGGAAGAGGCGCCCCTGAGGACAGAGGAGGATAATATGTTCCGGTCGCCGCCCGTCCCGTTCAGCAATGAAATCAACCGCCTCAAAAAGGGGCTCGGGTTTTAGTACCATGCCGCTGCCTCCGCCAAAGGGATAATCGTCCACAATCCGGTGTTTATTGCGGGCAAAGTCACGAAAATTGATCAGATTTATTTCTAACAACCCTTTCTTCCTGGCCCTGCCAATTATACTTTCATCAAAGGGGCCGGTAAACATCCCGGGAAAAAGAGTAAGAATATCTACCTTCAGCAGCGGCATTTTCTTTTCTTCCGACATAAAATTAATTCACCGTCCCTTATTGCTTCAATCAAGCAGCCCCTCCATGGGGAAAATGACCATTTTTCCCTCTTCCAAATTTATATCCAGTACCACCTGGCGGATGGCTGGAATAAGGGCCTCTTTGCCTGATTTCCGGTCCACCACATAAACGTCGTTACAACCGGTACGGATAACTTCTCGAATAGTCCCTATCTCTTCGCCGCTGTCAGTAAAAACTTTTAACCCAATAATCTGAAAGAGATAATAGCTTCCCTCCGGGAGGGGAACCAGCTCCTCCTCCGGCAGTTTCAGCACTCCTCCCACCAGTTTCTCGGCATCGGTCATGTTGTTGATTGTTTCCAGTTTGAGAAGAATCACTTTCTGATGCCGGCGCGCCCCTTCAACCCGGAATTCCCTCACTATCCCGTCCCGTTCCCAGAAAACGCGCTCGGTACTGGCAAAGCGTTCGGGGAAATCAGTAGTAGGCCAGATCTTGAGTTCTCCTTTAATGCCGTGAGTGTTGATAACTTTGCCAATTGATATCATCCTCGTTTCCAAGCCTATCACCCCAAGCAACAAGGATTAAAAAGGGGGCACTTATGCCCCCTTTTTGTTTACAGTATTTCCACTACTACCTTTTTCCCTTCTTTTAAAGCAGCAGCTTTCACCAGCGTACGGATGGCTTTGGCGATGCGTCCCTGCTTCCCAATGACCTTACCCATGTCCTCGGGGGCTACTTTGAGCTCGAGGATAACGGACTTCTCGCCTTCCACCATGTTCACTTCAACCTGATCGGGATTATCTACCAGAGCTTTGGCAATCAGTTCTACCAGTTCCCGCACAGGCACTCCCCCTTGCTTTTTTTCCTGTTACTTTTTGATTTCAACAAATTTCTGCCATACGCCGGCTTTTTTCAGAAGAGACTTAACCGTCTCTGAAGGCTGTGCTCCCCGCTTAAGCCAAAGGAGAACCTTCTCATCGTCTACCTTCAGCTCCGCAGGCTCCCTGGTGGGGTCATAATACCCTATCTCCTCTATGAACCTGCCATCTCGCGGCGAACGGGAATCAGCAACCACCAGTCGGTAGAAAGGATTCTTTTTGGCTCCCATTCGCTTCAGGCGAATTTTTACCGCCAACCTGTCCACCTCCTTTGCTTCTTCTTGTATAGTTACAGTTTTACCCCTTAAAAAACGGCAGTTTAAAGCCGCTTTTGCGAGCTTTTTTCTCCATCTCTGCCAGTTGTTTCATCATTTTGCGCGCCTGTTCGAATTCCTTGAGCAACATATTGACGTCCTGAATACTGGTTCCACTGCCGCGGGCAATCCGCCGACGCCGGCTGCCATTGATAATGGACGGATTACGCCGCTCTTCCGGAGTCATAGACTGAATAATGGCCTGCATGCGTATCCATTTCTTCTCGTCAATTTGCTTCTGCAGCTCTTTCAGTTGCTTGCCACCGAGCCCTGGAATCATGGAAAGAATTTGTTCAAGGGGTCCCATGTTGCGTAACTGCTGCATTTGCTCCAAAAAATCTTCTAGGGTAAACTCCTCGTTAAGAATTTTTTTCTGCAGCTTTTCCGCCTGTTCGGCGTCAAAAGCAGCCTGCGCCTTTTCAATCAGCGTGAGGACATCTCCCATCCCCAAAATCCGGGACGCCATTCGATCGGGGTGGAAAGGCTCTAAGGCATCCAACTTTTCGCCCATGCCGGCAAATTTGATCGGACAGCCGGTCACGGCCTTAACCGACAGAGCTGCCCCACCCCGGGTATCTCCGTCCAGTTTGGTCATGATAACTCCGTCGATCCCCAGTTGCTCCTTAAAAGCACGGGCCACATTAACCGCATCCTGACCCGTCATGGCATCTACTACCAGGAGAATTTCGTGGGGCTGTACAGCCTCTTTCATCCGGCGCAGTTCTTCCATCATTTCTTCGTTGATGTGCAGACGCCCGGCCGTATCGATAATAACCACATCATGACCTTCCTGCCGCGCTTTTTCCACGCCTCCCCTGGCAATATCTATCGGATTTACCTGCTCGCCCAGAGTGAAGACGGGAATTTTCAGTTGTTCGCCCAGAATTTGCAGCTGGCGAATGGCCGCTGCCCGGTAAACGTCAGCAGCCACCAGGAGAGGTCGTCGCCCCTGACGGGCCAGCAACCGGCCTAGCTTTGCCGCTGTCGTCGTCTTACCGGCCCCCTGCAGACCCACGAGCATTATTACCGTGGGGGGGCGGCTGGCCATATTGAGTTTGCTCTGGGTGCCTCCCATTAAATTGGTAAGTTCTTCATAAACAATTTTTACAACCTGCTGGGAAGGAGTCAAGCTGGCCAGAACCTCTTGACCAACAGCCCTTTCCCTTACTTTGCCGATAAAGTCTTTGACCACCTGCAGGTTAACATCTGCCGCCAAGAGAGCCATCCGAACTTCCCGCAGGGCAGTATTGACATCCTCTTCGGTAAGGGTGCCTTTGCTCTTCAATTTTTTGAAAACGGCTTGAAGCTTTTCCGCCAGTCCTTCAAAAACCATCCTTCTTACTCTCCTTTACTGGTGGAGGAGATCCCGAAATATTTCTTCCAGGCGGGTTAATTTTTCCGGCCCACCCTCATCTCGATAAGCTGCCAGAAGCCTCATTCCCTCCTGGACCAGTTTCTTTTGCCGGAAATACTGCTTTACCAGTCCCAGATCTGCTTCGTACCCCTGCAGTTGCTTCACGGAACGGCGGATTATGTCGTGGGCAGCCTGGGGAGATACGCCCTTGAGTTCTGCTATTTCCCGCAAAGAAAGATCCTGCTGAAAGTAGAGATCCAAATAGTCCCGCTGCTTGGCAGTAAGGAGTGGGCCGTAAAAATCGAGGAGGAGGGCCATTTCCGCAATCTTTTCCATATGGAACAACTCCGTCAAGGATATTTCCTTTACGGCATTATTATATGACCTTTCCTTCCTCCTGTCAAGAAAATCTCTTTCTGCCAAACAACTTTTCTGTTCTCTCCGCGACGTTGCGAATAAGTTATTATATGCACCCAAAAAATTTTTATGTCACAAAATGTGAATTTGCCTCCGCCCATCCTATTGACTTTAACTGACACTTTTGGTACTATCTACTTGTTGTAAAATGTCGAAATTTGTTGAAAGGGGGCTACTGCGCATGAAGTCGACTGGCATCGTACGCAAGGTGGACGAACTGGGAAGAGTGGTTATTCCCATCGAGCTCCGCCGCACTCTGGGCATTGAGGAAAAGGATGCCCTGGAAATTTACGTGGACAACGAAAAAATTATTCTGAAGAAGTACGAGCCGGCCTGCATTTTCTGCGGCAATGCCGACAACATCCAGCATTTCCGGGGCAAAAACGTTTGCCGGGAGTGCGCTCTGTCTATGGCAGAAGCCGCCCAGGCCATGTAAAGGAAAAAGAAAAGGGGGCTGTCCTGTTCCATCCAGCAAAAAGAGGGCTTAAGAGCCCTCTTTCAGCTTGAAGACAAACACCGCTTTTAGGCAGCCAAACCTAAAAGCGGTGTTTTATTTATGGCGAGGAGTTTGCAAATTTTAGCAAAAAGCG
>JASUSC010000060.1 GCA_030446285.1 Eubacteriales bacterium
CGAAGAAGGCGTAGAAGAAGAAGAAAAATATTTCACTTTTCTCCCCCCCGCGCCGGTACACGACCACCAGACCGGCGGCAAGGAGGATAAGAACTAAAAGAGTTAGAGCTAAGTGCAGGCGGGGAAAAACAGGTTCAATAAAAGCCAGAAAAGGAATGCTTATAGCTGTAAGAGCCAGGTAACAAATAATCCTTTCGCCACCCGCTATCTTCCCTTTGCCCAGTAAAATTGCCCCGGCAAGGAGAAGAAAAAGAACAACAAAGAAGTTCTGATAGCTGCGCACCAGATACGGTCGCAGGGAAAAGGCGAAAAAAGTAGTCTCTACTGTTTTTTCTACCTCATCAAGAGGGCTGGGAGAAGCAACTACCTCGACCGGACTACCCATCACCTGGGGAGGGATGTCCACCCCGAAAAACTTGAGTGCCATGGCAGTAATGTCGTAGTTGGCAATCACCCCTGCCCGGCGAGTAGTCGCAGATACGAGAAGCCCAGGGGAAAAACCCCGCCCGTAAACAGCCACCGGGGTAAGGTTCCCCTCCCATTTCTCGTTGCTGCGCTCTACGGCGTTGGGAACAGCCAGCACCAGCACGTCCCGCTCCGGGTCAAGCTTTTTCATAAGGGCAAAAAGGAAATCCCCAGCTTCACGCAGGGCACGCTTCTTCTCTGCCTCGACCTTTTCTTCCACCATGAAGGCCGCGTTATCACTCAGTCTGGAAAAATCACCTAAGTCGATGGCAATTAAGTGGGCTTTTTCCTTAACCTCAAGGAATTTTTCCAGTAAAGCCAAGTAATCTGTTTTTCTCCCGCCGGGACGCAAAGGGTCGGCGGCCGTTACCTCGCCGGCAATGGCTCCGTAATCCACCTTTCCCTTCCCGTCCATAACCAGGAGGACGGCAGGCCGTTTCAAAACCATGCCGTTATCGCTGTTTCCCAGCACCGCCGTTTTCAAACCCAGCTGGTGAACAGCGTCGCCCAGCAACCCGAGAACAAAATCGTAGTTCAAGTTTTTATTGGCCTGGAGGATGGTACCGATGCGGGCGTGCAGAATCTGGGCGTCGCCGGGCTGATAACCCGTTCTTTGCCCGTACAGTTCCTCCCCCCGCCATCCTTCCGGAGAAATCTCATCCCGCTCCAGGGCCAGGCCGCCCTCGGCAGTGGCGTAAAGCCTGGCTCCTGAGCCAATGGTCAGGTAACCACTTTCCGGTAAATAAGGTCCGGCGGTGGAAGTATTCATCACCCCCACGGCACAGCGGGAAAGAAACTTTTCCCAGGCTGGTGTTTTCTCCGTCAGGATATCGCGCCAGTAAACCCGGTCCATAGTAACCAGAACAAAATGTCCTTCTCCGCCTGCGGCCCAAACGGGCTGGACTAAGGAGAAGAAAAAAGCAAGGAAAAAGAGCACCTTTCCCAGAAAGCTAAGCCACTTTTTCGCCATTATCCCTGTCTCTCCTGCGTTTTTATTATTTCCCGGTAAAGTTTGCTGTGAGCCTCCAGCATACCAGCCAAAGAAAAGCGGGTTCGCACCTGTTGCCGCCCCCGCTGACCCATCTTCCGGGCCCCTTCTTCGTCCAGGAGCGGCTTCAACATAGCTTCCTGTAATGCGCCCTCACTGCCGGGATTAACCAGCAAACCGGTTACACCGTCCTCTACCACTTCTGGGATACCTCCACAGCGGGTAGCCACCACCGGCAAGCCACAGGCCTGGGCTTCAATGAGGGCAATTCCCAGCCCTTCCGAGAGAGAAGGCAGGACAAATAAGTCGAAAGCCGAAAGAAGCCCGGCTGCCTCCGGGCGATAGCCGGCAAAAACAATCCGCTCGCCAACACCGGAAGCAGCGGCCCTCTTTTCCAGTTCCCCCCGCAGGGGCCCGTCCCCGACCAAAACCAGCCACAGATTTTTTTCCGGCAGCTTGCGGCAAAGGCCGGCAAAAGCCTGAATTAAAAGGGAAAGTCCTTTCTGCGGCGCAAAACGGGCTACCGTACCGATAACCTTGGCTTCTTTCGGGACCCCGAGGAGATGCCGTGCTTCCTCTCTCGGCTGCAGTTTTCTCTCCAGAAGAGCAAAATCTAGCCCGTTGTAAATTACTTCTACCTGCGCTGGATTTATCCCCGTTCGGGCCAGCAGCTCTTCCCGGAGAGCCTGCGAAACCGTCACCATACGCTCAGCGAGAGGGGCGAGAAGCTTTTCCACCCCGGCAATAACTTTTTTCTTTCTCTCCGACCAGTGAGGATAAAAGACCGAGTTATGGACGGTGACAATCACCGGCGGTCTCGCGAACATAGGCAAAATTGCCAGGCGTCCGACTAAACCGGCTTTGCTGCCGTGGCAGTGGAGAATATGCGGCCGTAAGCGAGCAATGAGACGCCGCAAAGAAAGGGCTGCAACTGCATCCTTTGCCGGAGATAGTTCGCCGGCAAGGGGAAGGGGGTAGACTTCCCCGCCCTCTTCTGTCAATTGACGATAAAGGGGAGAAGCCGGCGGACAGGCCACCGCCGGCTGGAATTCTTTCGTCGTCATTAAGTAACGTACCAGGGTAAGGAGGTGTTCTTTCATACCTCCTTCTACCGGCCGAATTACGTAAAGGATTTTCTTCTTCCCGACCATATCATGCCTCCTCTACGCGAGCTTTGATAGCTTGCAACATCGAACGGCAGTTTTCCTCGGTCTTCCGCGCCAGCACGGGATGGAGCATGGTGCTCAGGACAGGAATACCCAGGTCAAATTCCACCACCAGAGAAACCAGGGTGCCACCCTCCACCGGCCGGAAGGTCCACTGCCCGGCAAATTTTTTCAGGTCACCTTTAATTTGATTATAGGTTATGGTCAGGTTTTTGTCATCATACACGTCCTTTTCTACCCATTTAAATTCCCGACCGTCAACAACAGTAGTCCAGGCAGTAACGGTGTAACTCGGGCCCCGCTCGACGACTTTTACCTCTCTTACGTTCTCCATGTACTGGGGATAGCTCTCCATATCGCACGCCAGCCGGTAAGCAGCTTCAGGACTGCCTTTTACCAGTTGCGTAACTTCCACCGTCGGCATACCTTTTTCCTCCTCACCGCGCCAGTTCCGCCAGAATGTCAGTCAAAGCCTGGAAGAAAAGATCGATTTCCCGGTAGTCGATGATCAGCGGCGGCTCAATTCTCATAACCCGGGTGTTGTTAAGGGTGTAGGCCACCAAAAACCCCCGCTGCAAAAGCCCGGCCAGGACAAAACCCCCGCTTCCTTCATCGGTGAACTCTACGCCGAGCATTAATCCCCTTCCCCGGACCTCCGCAACAATGTCAGGATATTGCTGGCGCAGTTCCGCCAGCCGGGCCAGGAAATAGGCTCCTTTTTCCCCGGCGGAAGCAGACAGGTTTTCCTCAGCAAGCACTTCCAGAGTAGCCAAGGCCGCCCGGCAGGCAAGGGGATTGCCGCCAAAAGTAGAGGTGTGGATAAAGGGATTATCACTGAAAGCTCGCCACACCCAGGGCCGAGCAACGATGGCCGCTACCGGCATCACCCCGCCCCCTAAAGCCTTGCCCAAGAGCAGCAAGTCGGGTACCACCCCCTCTGCCTCACAGGCAAAGAGGTACCCCGTCCTCCCCATTCCCGTCTGCACCTCATCCAGAATCAGAGCCGCCCCTTTCCGGTCACAAAGGGTCCGCAGTTCCCGCAGGTACCCCCAGGGTGGCAAGAGTATTCCCCCTTCCCCCTGAAGGGGTTCAACGATAACCGCCGCCGTATCCTCATCGACAGCTTCCGCCGCCGCTTCTACTTCACCAAAAGGCACGTGGACCACCCAAGGCAGGAGGGGAAGGCAGGGTGAGCGGAAAATATCCCGCCCGGTTACGCTGAGAGCCCCTAAGGTCTTGCCGTGAAAAGCTCCGAAAGTAGCCACCACCTTCTGCCTGCCGGTAGCTAACCGGGCCAACTTCAAAGCCCCCTCCACCGCTTCGGCGCCGCTGTTGGCAAAGAAGCAGTACTGGAGGTCACCCGGCGTCACTTCTGCCAAACAGCGGGCGAGAAGAGCTGTACTCTCATCGGGCAAAACTTTGGTGCTGAGAGGCAACCGCTCCAACTGGTCCTTCACCGCCGCCACCACCCGGGGATGACGGTGCCCTAAATTAAATACTCCGTAGCCGGCCAAAAAGTCCAAGTACTCCTTGCCAGCAGTATCCCGGACGACCATTCCCTCGCCCTCTACCGCCGGGTTTTCCAGCCCCATCAGGCGCAGAAGGAGGGCCATTCCCGGGTTGAGATGTTTCCGGTAGAGCTCTAAAACATCTCCCGTGTTTGTTGCTTCTGACAAGCTTCCCCCTCCTTCTTATTCTTCTCCCCTTTCCGCATTAACTCAGAAAGGGTGACAAAACGGTAACCCTTTCTTTTTAGCCTCACGATAAGCTCGGGCAGGGCCGCTACCGTCCGGCTGCGGTCCAGCCTTCCATCGTGGAGAAGGATGATGGCCCCGGGTTCAACTTTTTTCTCCACCTCTTCTACCATCTCAGGCGGGCTCTTGTAGGCCTTATGCTCCAAGGCAACAGTCCACAGGGCTACCTGCAATCCCTCCTGCGCCACTGCCTCTTTTTCAGCGAGGGTTAGCTTTTTCCGCGGCGGCCGAAACCACACCGGTTTTACCCCTGCTACTCTCTCAATGGTTAGGTTAGCCCGATGAACTTCTTCCCGCAAAGCCGATGCGCCCAGATTTTCCACGTGAGGATGGGTATAGGTATGGTTGCCAAGTTCATGACCCTCGGCAACGATTCTCCGCGCTAATTCAGGATAATCTTCTACCTGTTTCCCCACCACGAAAAAGGTCGCCCTTACGCCGTTCTCTTTTAGAATATCCAGGACCACAGGGGTATAGCGGGGATCCGGCCCGTCGTCGATAGTAAGGGCAATTGCTCGTTCGCTTGTTTCTCCCCGGTAAACCACTCCTGTGTGGTACACATAAAAATATTTTCCCGCCCAGAAAAATATGCCTAAGAGGAAAAATATGGGGAAATATTTTTTTTGCCGCCGCATCCAACCGCCCCTTCCAAAAATAAAAGAAGCTGGCTATATTATACCAGCAGCAAGAAGTCTATCAAATAAAAAAGCTCCTAACCTTCGCCGGAGCTAATTAAAAAAGCGGAAATTATTACAGAAACGGGGTGACAGGCGGCGGTAAAAAACAAAATCCCTTTCCCTGGCCCGGCAGGCGGCACATCTGGCCTGCTGCAAACAGTACCTGAATCTGCTTTCCGCTGCTGCCATCAAGTAAATCACCTGGTCTACCATGGGAGCTTCCACTACTTCCTCAAAGCAGGAGTAAACGGCAATTAAATCCAGGTAAGATTCGCGCACCCGCTGGATCAGGTCTTCCTCCTCATCTTTTTTTTCTAAATCCTCCACCACCTGCAGGGCCGAAAAAAAAGGCTCCAGGAAATGAGAAAAATGCCGCCAACTCGCCTTTAACCCGGAGCGATACCAGCCCTTCAGGGTCTGCCACCACCGTTCATACGGCAAACCCCCGTGTTTGCTCCCAGCCATCTTCTCACCCCTGGCAACCTGTTCCCGTAAAAAACCCCTTCTGGTCAGATTATACCAGAAGGGGCAGAAGGAATCTGTCAAAAAGGGGGAGCTATTTAATTCTTTCTTCCGACACCGTGCGATATTTTTACTGCAGGTCCTGGGGCATTTTGCCCAGGGTAAGTTTGATTTCCTTCTCCTTGCCCTCGCGAAGGACTTTCAGGGTTACCTTGTCGCCGGGTTTCTTCCGCCACAGCTCCCGCTGCAACTCGGCCATCTCCTGAATTTTCTTCCCGTCAAGTTCGATAATGATATCGCCTTCCTTAATCACTGCCTCTTCGGCAGGACCGTTGGCAATTACCTCCGCAATCACTACCCCAGCCTTGTTCTGGCTGCCCTCTTCAATGTAGGTAGCTCCTTTAATTCCCAGCCAGGGCCGGACCACTTTCCCTGATTCGATAATCTGTTTTATGATAGGCCGGGCATCGTTGATAGGAATGGCAAAGCCCATCCCTTCCACGTTCATGCCGGGTAGATTTCTGATTTTGGCGCTGGTAATACCGATGACTTCGCCCCTGGTGTTAACTAACGGTCCACCGCTGTTGCCCGGGTTGATAGCAGCGTCAGTCTGAATTACCCGGTACAGGCGGTCTCCCACGGGCAGAGTGCGGTTCAAAGCGCTGACAATACCCTGGGTTACAGTGCCGGCAAATTCTTCCCCAAGCGGATTGCCGATAGCGATAACCGTTTCACCTACTTTAACGCTGTCGGAATCTCCCAGGCTCACTTCGGGCAAGTTGCTGGCGTCAATTTTCAGGACCGCCAGATCGGTCTGCCGGTCGCTGCCCACCAGTTTGGCAGCCACCCGACGGCCGTCGGCCAGGCGTACAATTATCTTGCTGGCGCCGCTGACTACGTGTTCGTTGGTAACGATGTAGCCGCTCTTGTCAATGATGAAACCGGAGCCGGAACCCGTTTCGAAATCGGGAAAGCCATCGTTGAAGCCGTTTCCGGAGGTTATAACCCCCACAACCGCCGGCCCTACCTTCTGAGCTACGAGAACTGCCGGGGAGCCACTGCTCTGATTCGGAGAAGAAATAGGCGGCGACGAAGTCCGGTCCAGATTGGCAATTTGCGACGGTTTCTCGTACCCCAGCAGGGCGGGGGCAAAAGCAATGGCCAAAATCCCCCCTACCGCAGCACTAATGAGAGAAACAATCAGCACCACCGTAACAAAAACTTTTTTGCTTACCTTTCCCCCATCGTAGCTCATATCCTACTCACCTCATAAAAAATTTTAACTATTAGCCGAGCATTTGCGTGAATCGCACTTCATTATCTTGTAAGGCAACAAACGACCGTTCTGAGCAATAACCGCCAGTTGAACGGTCCCTTTGGGACCAAATTTGATTTCCCGGTAACAATCACGGCAAAAATATTGGTTTTTGGCAATTTTGCCTAGGTTTCTGCTCCCGCAGGCCGGACAATTCATAGTCATCACCCCACCCCGGAATTTTTGCGGCCTTGCAGCCCTGCTTTTACCATAGCAAATAATTGTGAATAAAATGTGAACTAAGTGTAAAAAAAGTTTAAATTTGAGCAGGCAGCAACTCTTCTTTTTCCCTGGGAACCTGGCGAATGAGGCGGAGAGAATTAAACACAGCCAGCAGAGCAACTCCTACATCGGCAAAAACGGCTTCCCACATTCCTGCCAGGCCCAGGGAACCTCCCAGGAGGAAAAGGCCCTTTACCGCCAGCGCCATGACGATGTTCTGTTTCACCACCCGGCGGGTAAAACGAGCTGTGCGAATGACCTGGGCGACTTTTTCCGGGTCGTCGTCCATAATCACCACGTCGGCCGCCTCCACCGCCGCTTGGCTGCCTAAGCCGCCCATGGCTATCCCGACATGGGCGCGCATAATCACAGGAGCGTCGTTAATGCCGTCGCCCACAAAAACCAGGGTCCTCTTGCCGGGTAAACGGAACATTAATTCTTCGGTAATTCTCACTTTATCTTCCGGCAACAGCTCACCGTACGCCTCGTCAAAATTTAAGCTCGCGGTGAGTTCCTGCACTTTTTTCTTACTGTCCCCGGAAAGCAAAACCAGTTTCTTTATCCCCAGCCCGCGTAGTTCAGTTAAAACCCTTCCCACCCCTTCTTTGAGGCGGTCGGCAAGAATCACGCTGCCGATATATTTTCCGTCCACGGCCACGTGGACCGCAGTCCCGTCCGGAAAATCCTGGTGAGGTACGACAACGCCGTGAGCAGATAAGAGGCGGGAAGTTCCTACCAGCACTTCATGCCCTTCTACCGTAGCGTGAACCCCCAGTCCTCCTACTTCCCGGTAATCCCCAGCCGCCGCTTCCGGCAAACTTTCGCCGGCGCAAGCCCGCAACAGAGAGCGAGCTAGCGGATGGTGGGAGTGAACTTCGGCCGCCGCTGCCCAGTAAAGGACGTCTTTTTCGCTGTAGCCCGGAGCAGGATGAACAGAAGTTACAGCAAAGACCCCTTCGGTGAGGGTCCCTGTCTTATCAAATACCACCGTATGGGCTACACTAAGGCCGTCCAAAAAATTGCCTCCCTTGATCAGTATTCCCCGGCGGGCCGCCGCCCCTATGCCGCCAAAATAACCCAGGGGAATAGAAACCATAAGAGCACAAGGGCAGGATATTACCAGCAAAACCAGAGCCCGGTAGCTCCATTCCTGGAAAGAACCGTTGCCAAAAAGCGGCGGGACCAGCGCTAAAGTAACCGCCGCCGCCACCACTGCGGGAGTGTAGTAACGGGCAAAGGTGGTGATAAACCTCTCCGTAGGCGACTTGCGGCCCGCTGCTTCTTCCACCAGTTGCATAATCCGGGCGACAGCACTTTCCTCGTAAGGCCGGAGCACCTCTATCTCCAGGACACCGCCGCCGTTGATGGTACCGGCGCGAACTTCTTCCCCGGCCTCAACCCGTTGCGGCAGCGATTCGCCGGTGAGAAGGGAAGTATCGACAAAAGATAGTCCCTGAACCACCCGGCCGTCCAGGGGAATTTTTTCTCCAGGCTGAACCAGGATGATCTCTCCCGGTTTGACCTCCCCCGGCGTTACTTCCACCCAGCGGTTTCCTCTTCGCACCCGGGCTCGCTCCGGCCTGATATTCATGAGAGCACGGATCGAACGGCGGGATTTTGCCACCGCCAGGTCCTGCAGGTACTCTCCTAAGGAATAAAACAGCATTACTCCTACCGCCTCGGGCATTTCCCGGAGAACAATAGCTCCAAAGGTGGAGACGGTCATCAGAAAGCTCTCGTCAAAAAGAAAGCCGCGGAAAAAGTTTTGTCCTGCGCGGATAATTACCTTCCATCCCACCAGCAGGTAGGCTACCCCGTAAAAAAGGTAGGAAGAAAAACTGCTGAAAACATTCTCTGCCGTAAAGCCGGCGAGTAAAAAGAGGGAGGCCAAACCTATGGGTAATAAGGCAGCTATTTTATTCTCTTTCTCTTCTTCCTTGTGGGGGCGCAGGACTACCCCTTTCTCTATCCGTTCGATTATGGCCTGCACTTCCTGCTCATACCCGGGCGGTAAATCTATGGTTTTGGTGGCAAAATTTAGCTCTGCCTGCTCTAAACCTGGTATCCTCTTTATTTCCGCTTCGATTTTCGCCGCACACCTGGGACAATTGAGTCCGTCAAGAACGTACTTCATCAACATCCTCTCCCCGGTGAAACAACTGCTTATTTGTTCTCCCGGACGTGTTCCAGCCCTTGCCGGTAAAGGGCAAAAATGTGGTCGTCATCGAGAGAATAATAGACAATTTTCCCCTCCCGGCGGTACCGGACCAGTTTCATGGTACGCAGGTAGCGCAACTGATGCGATACGGCCGAGACAGTTTTCCCCAGCAGGGCGGCAATGTCGCAGACGCATAATTCGCCATGGCTCAGCACGTCGATTATCTGGAGGCGGGTGGGATCACCCATGGCCTTGAACAGAGCGGCTAAGTTTTCCACTTCCTCTTCCGAAAGTTTGGCCGCCCTAACCTGCGCCACCCTGTTCGAGTGAATACATTCGATCTCGCAAACATCCTTTTCCGCTCTGTTCCTCATAGAGAGCCTCCTTTAAACATTTGTTTATATGTTCAATTGTTATTTTAAAAAAATTTCGTTAAAAAAACAACCCTGGAATTTAAAAAACAAGCCTGGAATTTTACTCCCAGCGGAAGCGCCAGACGGCAATGAGCAGAGCTCCTACCGTCCAGGCTCCGATGATGGCAAAATTCTTCTCCAGTCCCGCAAAGCCTCCGCCGTTTTTCTAAACTCACTCCATCCACCGCCGTCAAATGCCCGTATCTCTTTACTATTCCGCGGGCTTCAATGGCAGCTCCAGTCACCTATCTCACCTCTTCCCTATTCGTTCTGGTCACTCCTGGGGAGGTAAAAACGGAA
>JASUSC010000014.1 GCA_030446285.1 Eubacteriales bacterium
ATTCCAGGAAGAACTTGAAAAGCTCCTGCATCCAACCCTGCAATTTCAAACCGCTTGAACAATAAATACCGGGTTTCTCAAAAATGTGTCGCAGTTAATTGCAATTTAGAAAAAATGATTTTCTCGCCCGGCGGCTAATAATACACTTTTTCCAAACAGAGACCCTGCGGCGGAGCACAAATCCCTGCCCGCCTTCGCTCGCGACTCGCCAGGATCGCCGCTATCTCTTCCGGTGCCCGCCGTCCCATTCCCACTTCAACCAGGGTTCCTGTAATGTTGCGCACCATATTGTAGAGAAAGCCGTCGGCAGTAAAAGTCAGGCATATTTCCGGTCCCTGACAGGTTAAAGTTAGTTCCATCAAGTGCCGCACCGGGTTGCGAGCGGAAGACCCGGTAGCCTGAAAAGCAGAAAAATCGTGACGCCCAAGGAGAAAAGCTGCCCCTTTCCGCATCGCCTCTACATTCAGAGGTACGCTGACATGCCAGGTGTAAAGGCGGCGGAAAACATCAGGAAGAGAGGCGTTATAAATGGTGTAAGTGTAGGTTTTGGCCCGGGCTGAATAGCGAGCATGAAAACTCTCATCCACTTCTTCCGCCGCCATCACCCTGATGTCCGGGGGAAGCATTCCGTTTAAAGCTGGCACGTACCTCGCCGGAGGAATCCTGGCCGAAGTGCGAAAATTAACCACCTGCCCCCGGGCATGAACTCCAGCGTCAGTCCGGCCGGCACCATTCACCTTGATTTCCTCCCGGGTAAGTTTTCGTAAGGCTTCTTCTAAAATCCCCTGAATGGTGGGCAATTTTGTTCCGCTCTGCTTCTGAAAACCGTGGTAATTGGTCCCGTCATAGGCCAGCACCAGCTTTATGTTCAACTTCCCACCCCCGTCCGCCAAAAAATGACGGCAGAAAGAAGAAGGCAATTAACAAGCCAGAGGGCCAGATCTTCCCGAGAAAAAGAAGAGACTTTTTTCTTTTCTTTTTTCCTCTGCTCAGTGCAACCGTAACCGCGGGCTTCCAGGGCCAGAGCCAATTCCTCACTGTAGTCTAAAGTCCTCTCCAGAAGGGGAACCAAGAAGTAGTAGAGTAATAGCCCCAACTGCCGCGGCCGCCAGCCGGGAGTTAATCCCCGCGCCAGCAGCGCTTTTTGTTGTCGGTCCCCTTTTTCCAAAAGAACGGGGACAGCATTTAGAGTTAACCCCAAAAGGAGGGCCCCCTCCCTCCCCCGGCGGGCACCCAGCAGGGGCACCAGCAGGCTGGTTATTCGTTCGATAATACTCAGAGGAGAAGTGGAAAGAGTGAGGAAGCCGGTGGCTAAAACAGCCCCGGCAATCCGCCCTCCTGTGGTAATTGCCCGCTGCAGGGCTTCCGCTGGCGGTAGTTTAACCGCACCAATACCAACAAAGAGAATAAGAAAGTTGATTCCCACGGTAAAGATTAGCAACCAGAGAAAAGGGCGCAACCCCTGCAACAGGTGAAGCCGGGCGATTCCCGCCACCTGAGGGCCAAAAATGACCAGAAAAAGAAATAAGCTCGCTATTGCTGCCACCGGAGCGGTAAAGAAAAAGGTTACCGCAAGAAGGGTAAAAACAATTTTAGGCAAAGGGTCTGCCCGGTGGAACCAGCTATCGCCGGGCAAATACTGACCCAGATACCACGCCTTCACCTTTCTTCGCCTCCTTTTACTTCCCGGCAAAAGGCCTCCACCATCTCTTCTGCCCCGGCCCAAGGGTGAAGATGATACCCCCGGCTTTTTAAATAGCCCCAGAGCCGCAAGTTGAGAGGCAGCTCCAATCCTATTTCTCTTAGGAGCTGTTCCTGTCCTCCTACCAACTCCTCTAAGGAAAAAGGTCCGGAAACTCTTCCCTGGTGAAAAAGCAAAATTTTTTCCGCCAGCAAAGGCAGGTATTCGAGGTCGTGAAGAGTTACCAGAGTGGTTCGCCCGTGCCTGCCCGCTTCTAACAGCAGAGCAAGGAAAACTTCCAATCCCCTGCCGTCCAAACCAACAAGCGGCTCATCCAAAAGCAAAATTTCCGGCTCCAGCATGAGAACGCCGGCCAAAGCTAATTTTCTCCTCTCACCACCGCTCAAGCAGCGAACAGGAGTGGTGAGTTTATCCGCCAGTCCGGCCAGTATAGCAGCTTCTTTGACCTTCTCTTCTTCTTTTTCTTTTGGCAACCTCCTGGTTTTGAGCCCAATCCGCAGTTCTTCGGCTACAGTAGCCCCGGCGAACTGTTCCTCCGGGTACTGAAACACCAGCCCCGTTAGCCCCATAATCTCGCGCCGCTCTCTTTTTACCGCCGGGTTTTTCCCGGCTACTTCCAGTTTCCCCTGGGTGGGAAGCAACAGGGCTTTCACAAGCTGCAAAAAAGTTGACTTCCCCGCCGCCATAGGACCTATTAAAGCCACTCTGTCTCCCTTATTTACGGTAGCAGTAACTTCCTTCAGGGCTTCCCTGACAAAGGGAGTACCGGAATAGTAAGAATAACCTACCTTTTCCGCCGTTATCACCGGAGTCGCTAAAGGAGTCTTTCTTTTTTGAGCAATCGCCCCTTTTTCCTTTTTTATTTTTTCCTCAAGCCGGGAAAGAGGGAAAAAATTTTTCTTTCTGAGCAGCGCCTCTACCTGCCAGGAAAAGGGAAGCCGCAGTCCCCATTCCCGGTAGTAGCTGAGAATCACCCGCCGCAATTCGGCCATAGGTCCGTCGAAAACGATTTTTCCTGCCACCAGCACTACCGCCCGTTCGGCAGCTTCCACCTCCTCCAAGGAATGGGTTATATAAACCACCGTTCTTCCCTGCCGGTGGAGATGAGAAATCAGTTGGACAAAATTGCGCCTAGCCAAAGGATTTAGCATAGTCGCAGGCTCATCCAGCACCAACACTTCCGGCTTTAAAGCTAAAATCGCCGCCAAGGAAAGACATTGTTTTTGCCCTCCGGAAAGCTGAATTACCGGCGTTTTTTCCATCCCCAAAAGACCCACTGTCGCCAGAGCTTCCTCCACCGCTTTCCGTTCCTGAATTCCCCGGCAACGCAACCCGAAGGCCACATCTTCTTCTACCGTAATTCCTAACCTTTGGCTTTCAGGATTCTGCATCACTAAGCCTATAGCCAATCTCTCTTCCGGGGCCAGAGCAAAAATATCTCTCCCGCGAAAAAAGACTTTCCCCCCTTGGGGCTTGCGGAGCCCCCGCATAAGCAGGGCCAGAGTGGATTTGCCCGCCCCGCTGGGGCCGAGAAGGGCCAAAAACTCCCCTTCTCTTATCTGCAAGGTAAAGCCGGAAAAAAGATCCCTGGCGGTTTCTGAAGGCCTGTAGGTAATATTTTCCAGCTCAAGAATTGGTTTTCCCTTGGAAACCATCGTCACAAAATTCCTCCGCTCAAGAGACAGAGCTCATATTTGATTGACAGGGCAAAAAAGCTGCCATTATAATATGCTTAAAGGTTTTATTTAGCAAAGGAGTGAATCTTTTGAAAGACCTTATTTGTGATGAATTTCAGCAGACGGTAGCTGAGCTGCTTATCCGTCACCAAAGCATTCTCGACATTCTCACCAAAGCCCAGGAATGCTCCGCTCGCATCAATCGGGCGGTGGTAAAAGCAGTAACCGCCTGCGGTTGTATTAAGATAATCGCCGAAAAAAAACCCATTCCGCCTGATGCTACCTTAGCTGACCTGAAAAACCTCCTGGACTCCCACTTAGAGGGGCAGCTCTGTCCGCAGTGCCGGGACATGGTAGAAACAGAAGCAGGAAAATTCCTTTTCTACCTTGCTGCCCTCTGTAACCAACTGGACCTGAGCCTTTACGATATCCTCCTCAAAGAGTACAAAAAACTCAATACTCTGCGGATTTTCAATTTCACTTAAAAGCAAAAAGAAGCCCAGACAAAAAAAGAGGAAGTTTTTTCCTCTTTTTTATTTTTTCTTCAGTTAATCCTAAAAATGTCTTTCCATAGCAATCTGATCCCGGTAGCGCTGTAACCCCTCTTTTATTGCCCGAGCCCGTACTTCTCCGATACCTTCGACTTCGTCCAGTTTTTCAATGGAGGCCCGCAAAATCTGCTGCAGGTTGCCAAAAGTAGCCACCAGGTTCTCAATAACCGGTAGCGGCAAACGGGGAATTTTATGCAGTATCCGGTAGCCCCGCGGCGTTACCGCCTGATCGAGAAAACCAGGATTGGCAGTATAACCAAGAGCGCGACTGATGAGAGATAAATCCAGCAGGTCTTCTGCCGGCCACTGGGCCATGGTGGCCATAATCTCCTGAGGCGTCTTATCTTTGTGCAGGGAGTAATCTTTGATAATGAGAAGCCCCTCTTCATAAACATTGCTCACCAGCTCGTCCATCTGCATGCTGATAAGACGACCCTCGTTTCCCAGCTCAATGACATAGCGTTCAATTTCCTGCACGATCCGTAAAACCATCTCCGTCCGCTGCAGGGCTTTAGCCACATCGAAAAGAGTTACTAAGTCCTGGAATTCGAGGGTACTCAGAGTTAACAGGGCCTTATCGAGAACTGCTTTGTATTTCTCCAGGGTTTGCAGGGCCTGATTGGCCTTGTCCAGCACCACCCCTATATCCCGCAAAACGTATTTGATGGAGCCTTTGTAGAGAGTAATAATCCCCCGTCGCTGGGAAATGGAAATCACCAAAGCCCCCGTTTGCCGGGCTACCCTTTCCGCCGAACGGTGGCGAATTCCCGTCTCCTGAGAGGGGATAGCAGGGTCAGGGACAAGCTGGGTATTGGCAAGAAGAATTTTTTTGGCATCAGAGCTGAGAATAATAGCTCCGTCCATCTTGGCAAGTTCGTATAAATTGGCCGGGGTAAGGTTGGTATGAATTTCAAAGCCCCCTTCGGCAATTTCCATAACTTCCGGGCTGTCTCCTACTACGATCAAGGCCCCGGTTTTGGCCCGGAGAATGTTCTCCAACCCTTCTCGCAAAGGAGTCCCCGGCGCTACCATTTTCAGTGCCGCGATAAATTCCTCGCTCCAGAACCCATCTTCCCGCACCCTTTCACCCCCCCAGAGCAAAATCTATGGCTTCACGCAAGGTGGATACAGGAATAATCTCTATTTCCCCCGCGGGCAAAGACCGGTTTTTCCATCCTCCAGCGGGAACCACTGCTCTCGTAAAACCAAGCCGGCTTGCTTCCGCCAGTCGCCGTTCCATCTCGGTTACCCGGCGCACCTCACCGGCAAGACCAACTTCGCCGAGCAAGACCATATCACTGGCAACAGGTCGTTCCAGGAAACTGGAGACCAGAGCCACCGCCATCCCCAGGTCGGCTGCCGGCTCCAAAAGTTTTACTCCGCCTACCACATTTATGTAAGCATCCTGGTTGCCAATACGGTAGCCCAGCCTTTTCTCCAGAACGGCCAGAACCATAATCAGGCGGTTAAAATCCACTCCGCTGGCCATCCGCCGGGGCGGACCGGCTCCGGCCCCGACCACTAAGGCTTGCAGCTCTACCAGCAGTGGTCTGGTGCCTTCTAATGCTGGAATAACCACCGAACCTGGCTCTCCCACCGGTCTTTCGGCGAGAAACAACCGGGAAGGGTTGCTCAACTCCACAAGCCCCTCTTCTCCCATTTCAAAAAGCCCCAGTTCGCTGGTGGATCCGAAACGATTTTTCACCCCGCGCAACAGGCGAAGGCTGTGGTGGCGTTCCCCTTCAAAATAAAGGACCACGTCCACCATGTGTTCCATAACCCGCGGCCCGGCAATAAGTCCCTCTTTGGTAACGTGCCCCACTACCAGCACCGGTATTTCTGTCTTCTTGGCGAGCTGGAGCAAATAAAGGGTACATTCCCGCACCTGGGCAACGCTTCCCGGCGCTGCCGGCGAGCTGTCTACCGTTGCCGTCTGGATGGAGTCAACCATTATCACTACCGGCTTGTTTCCCCCAGCTAAGTATGCCTCCAGTTGACTCAAGCTGGCATGGGGGCAAATAAGAATGTTTTCGTGCAGGCAGCGCAGGCGTTCCGCCCGGAGACGCAACTGGGCTGCCGACTCTTCCCCGCTCAAGTACAAAACAGGACCGTGGGTGCGAGCAAGGTAACCGGCCACCTGGAGGAGGAGGGTAGATTTGCCAATCCCGGGATCACCCCCGATAAGAACGAGGGAACCCGGTACCAATCCTCCACCGAGAACACGGTCTACTTCCTGCAGACCGGTGGAAAAACGTCCTTTTTCATTACCGCCAATGCAGGTAAGAGGACAGGGAGATACTGTCTTTCTGTCCCCTTCTTCTTTCTGCACGGAAACCGGTTCTAAACAATTCCAGTTCCCGCAGGCCGGACAGCGGCCAAGCCACCCTGTCGCTTCGTAGCCACACTGCCGGCAGACATATACGGACCTCCCCCTAGCCATGAATACTGTTCTCCCTTTAGTTCTGGTTAAGAAAAAAATAAAACCGCTGTGCAAAGAAATTTCAATCCTGACAAAATTTATTATATCATTTCCTTATTTCCCCTATCAAGTAAACCTCAAGCCTTCGCTGGTGTCAATTTGCTCCTGGGTATCCGGTTGGAGCCCTTCCTTTGCGGCAGGATTTCTTTGCCCCTCTTCTTCTCCCCAAAAAATACGGTAATGGCCAGAACTTCTCCGGAATAAAAAAACAGGGGAGGGAAATAGATGACACGGATATTTCTCTTCAGTTTTATGGCTGGACTGTCCACCCTGGCCGGCTCTCTTTTCGCTCTGGGGTTAAACCGATCCAACAACCACTCATTTTTTACCGCTCTTCTCGGTATTGCCGGTGGAATAATGAGCGGCGTAGTAGTGTTGGAGCTCTATCCCCATTCCTTTCAGGAAGGGGGTCCAACTGCCGTTATAACCGGCACAACCCTGGGGTTGGCCCTCCTCACCAGCGTTGACCTTTTCCTCAGCCGCCGCCTTCTCACCGACTGGTACTCCAATCCCTTTGCCAGCAGGGATTTCTATCGAAAAATGGGTCTTCTCATGGCCATCGGCATTTCCTTGCACGACCTGCCGGAAGGGATGGCCGTTGCTGCCGGCTATAGCATCGCCGAAAACACAGGAGCCACCATCGCCCTGGCCATAGGGTTGCACAATATCCCGGAGGGAATGGCCATCACCGTCCCCCTTCTTCTCGGGGGAGCCACCCCTCCCGCCATCATCATGCTGGTGGCAGCAGTTAGTCTTATCACCCCCCTGGGCACCTTAGCAGGTTTAGGGCTTATCGGTCTCAGCCGTACCCTCATTCCTTTCCTGATGGCCCTGGCCGCCGGTGCCATGTCCTATTTAACCGGAAAAGAAATCGTCCCTTCTGCGTGGCAAAAAAACCCGCCCCTGACCTTAACCGGTCTGGTAGCGGGCTTCCTCTCTTTTCTCCTGCTTTCCCATCAGGGCATGCACTAATCTAAAAAATAAACCTTTACCCGCCTGCGCCCCCACCGCACAGCGTCCGCCAGCGATTCCATAAATAAGTCAATCCTGTTCCCCACAATGTCGCCGCCGGTATCGGCCGCGGTGGCATAACCGTACCCTTCCACATAGAGGCGGGAACCCAGAGGTATAACCGCCGGGTCTACAGCCACCACTCCCCGGCGGGGAGTAATCCCGGTAGCCGTCCGCTGCCCGGTCCAGGTATAGGCCGTGGCCTCCATTTGCAATACCTTCTTGAACCGGAAAGGAACCCGTCCCCGAGAAGCAAGCTGCATCACCCCAACCCCCACCAGACGGGGCTTGGGCTCTTTCAAAACCTTCCTTTCCACCATCCGCCAGGCTACCACCTTTTCGTTTTCCCAGACCAGCTGCCAGACAATTTTTTCTTGCCCCTTCTCCCCCTCCTGGAGGATCCGGGTAAGCCCTTTTTCCACCATAGGATCTTCTTTTTCGACTACTGAACAGGGCAGTTCCCGCACCTCCTCCGTAAACCTGTACGTCACCCGGGTAAGGATGATTATCATCCCTTTCCGGATGGGAGCTTCCGGCGCTGGCTCCACTCTGTCCTCCCCCTGCAGGCGTAACCCGGACTGGCAAAGGAATTCCTCCACCGTCCCCGCCGCAGTGTAGAGCAATCTTTTCTTTTCCCCTTCGACCAAATACACCGGCACGGCCCTTTTTACTTTCACCAGCATTCCGTGAACCAGCGGTGAATCCAAAGTTGGTTCCACCCGGTCTTCCTGGCGAAGAAAAACTTTTTCCTTTGCCAGCAATTCTTTCACAGTTCTGGCAGAAGTAATAAGCACCCTTTCTTTTCCATCCACCCGCAAAATCACCGTTCGCCAGCAGGAAGTAATCTTCGTTCCTGCCGCACACAAGAAAAGAACTATGAGCAGAAAAACTAGGAAAATTTTATGCCGGTGCAAAAAAATCTCCCCTTTGACTCCAGAACTTGTTTCATCATATGCAGAAGGGGCTCTCTTCAACACCCTTTCTGCTTCGGTTAGTCCAATTATAGTCAAAGGGGAGTGTTTTTTTTGTCAGAAAGGGTCAGTCGTTTTTCGACAGCAAATCACGGAATCCCAAACAATTTTCGCCCGTTTTCCAGGGTAATCGCCGCCAGTTCCGCCGGCTCCGTCCCCCGCAGCCGGGCAATCTTTTCCACCACGTAGTAGACGTAGGCCGGCTCATTACGTTTCCCCCGAAAAGGCTCAGGTGAAAGGTAAGGAGCGTCTGTTTCCACCAGCAGGCGGTCCAGGGGAACCCGGGAAGCCACTTCCTGTACCCGGGGGGCGTTTTTGAAGGTTACCGGCCCGGCAATAGAGATATACATCCCCATTTTTAAGCATTCCCGGGCCATCTCCCAGCTACCGGAAAAACAGTGCATTACCCCTCCTATCTCCTCTACCTTTTCTTCCCGCAAAATCTTCAGAATGTCCCCGTGGGCATCCCGGTCATGGATGATAACCGGCTTTTTCCACTTCCGGGCCAGCGCCATCTGTTCCCGGAACACCCGCTGCTGCACTTCCCGGGGGGATAGATTGCGGTAGTAATCCAGCCCTATTTCCCCCACCGCCACCACTTTAGGATGGGCGAGGAACTTCTCTATTTCGGCAAGCCCATTTTCCACCGCCCAGCAAGCGTCGTGGGGATGAATCCCCACCGCCGCATAAACAAAATCGTACTTCTCCGCCAGAGCCACCGTCTTTTTTACCGAATCCAGATCATAACCAACGTTGACGAGATAGCGCAAACCCCGTTCTCTGGCCCGGGCTATCACTTCCTCCCGGTCACCGTCAAAACGCCCATCATCAAGATGGGCGTGCGAATCGAAAAGAGGTATAGCCGCCGTCATCCCTTGTATCACCTACTTCACCTTAGTTCCAGAGGCTATCGGCCGGTCCACGGTAATCAGAGCCAACTCTTCCCCGGCGGAAGCCGCCAGCAACATCCCCTGGGAAACAATTCCGCGGAGGCGAGCCGGTTTGAGGTTGGCCACCACTATAATCGTCTTCCCTACCAGTTCCTCCGGCCGGTAATGACGGGCAATTCCCGCCACGATGGTTCTTTCTTCATCTCCCAGGCGGACGGTCAATTTGAGCAGCTTGTCTGCTCCTTCCACTTTTTCCGCCGCCACCACCTCGGCGGTGCGCAGATCAATCCGGGCAAACTCTTCAATTCCGACCAAGCTATTTTCTTTTTCTTTCTTTTCCGCCTCTTCTTTCTCCTTTTCCTTTGCCTCCTCTTCTTTTTCTTCCTTCCACTCTATCCGCGGGAAGAGGGCGGGTCCTTTCCGCACCCGAGTTCCGGGTTTAATCTCACCCCATTTTTCCACCGTCGACCAGTTGGTGAGCTCCTCAACGGAAAGACCAATTTGTTCCCCTACCCGCTCCGGCAACCGGGGCATAAAAGGCGAGAGAAGAATGGTTATCACTCGGATTGCCTCTAACAGGTTGTACAGCACCGTGGCCAGCCGGTCCTCTTTACCTTCCCTGGCCAACACCCAGGGCATGGTAGCGTCGATATACTTGTTGGCCCGGTCCACGAGTTGCCATACCGCTCCTAAGGCATTGCTCAGCTCTAATTTTTCCATTAATTCTACATAGCGGTGCACCGTTGCAACCGCCGTCTCGGCCAGCTCCCGGTCTACTTCCTCCGTCGCACCGGGGCTTTTCACCTCGCCACCCAAGTATTTCTCAACCATAGCCACGGTGCGGCTGACCAGGTTCCCCAAATCGTTGGCCAGGTCGGAATTGATGCGCCGGACCAGGGCTTCTTCCGAATAGTAGCCGTCAGCGCCAAAAGGCAGCTCCCGCAAGAGGTAATAGCGGATGGCATCCACCCCGTATTTTTCAATCAGGACCAGGGGATCAACCACATTCCCCTTGGATTTGGACATTTTGCCCCCTTCCAGGAGGAGCCAGCCGTGCCCCATTACTTTTTTCGGCAATTCGATTCCGCAGGCCATGAGAATAATGGGCCAGATAATGGTGTGGAAACGGACGATGTCCTTACCCACCAGGTGGACGTCACAGGGCCAGTAGCGGCGGAATTTTTCATCGTTTTCCGTCCCGTATCCTAAAGCCGAAATGTAATTGGTAAGAGCATCCACCCAGACGTAAATCACATGCTTGGGATCAAAGGGCACGGGAATCCCCCAGCTGAAGGTGGTCCGGGAGACACACAGGTCTTCCAGCCCTTGTTTGATAAAGTTGATCATTTCGTTGCGCCGGGAGACAGGTTGAATAAAGTCCGGGTTCTCCTCGATGTACTGAAGGAGACGGTCGGCATATTTGGAGAGACGGAAGAAATAACTCTCCTCCTGCACCAGTTCCACCGGCCGGCCGCAATCAGGGCAGTATTTTCCCTCTACCAACTGCCGTTCCGTCCAGAAAGTCTCACATGGAGTGCAGTACCAGCCTTCATAGGTGGATTTATAAATGTCCCCCTGATCATACAGCTTCTGGAAAATAGCCTGAACAACCCGTTTATGTCTCTCCTCGGTAGTGCGAATGAAATCGTCGTAGGATATCTCTAACTTCTCCCACAGAACTTTGAAGCCGGCCACGATCTTGTCCACGTATTCTTTGGGCTCCTGCCCTCTGCTCCGGGCAGTCCGTTCAATTTTCTGCCCGTGCTCGTCCGAGCCGGTGAGAAAATGGACGTCATAGCCGCGCATGCGTTTGTACCTGGCGATGGCATCGGCCGCCACCGTTGTGTAAGCATGACCGATGTGCAAATTGTCACTGGGATAGTAAATGGGGGTAGTGATATAAAAGGTATTTTTGGCCACGCAGCATCCCTCCTGGCAAAATCTTCGCTTCCAGCAAAAACCCCCCATCCCGGCAAGGGACGGGGGTATCTACTACCCACGTGGTACCACCCTTTTTTATCCCGACCTCACGGTACGGGACCTCCACGGGTGAGCCTTCTCACCCAAGGCCGGTAACGGGGCCAGCCGGGCCAGCCTACTCCCTTTCGGTTTCAGCCGCCGGGTCCGGAGCCATCTTCCCTGTCCTTTCCGCGACGGGGCTCCCACCTTACCCCCGCTCTCTGGGCGCATACTCAGACAGGTACTCGCCTCCTTCATACCCGTTATCTATAAAACTCGCGATGCTATTGTTCCTACATATACTTAAATATTATGCCAGGGAAAGGGCCATGTCAAGTTTTACCGCAAGTGGGTCCGCAACAACTGCAATAAAATGGCCACTCCCATGGCGGAAGAAAAGACAAAACCGACGACACCCACGAGTGGGAAGCCGAAAAGCAAAGGCCCCCGGTCGGTTAACATAATGAGAGCCGAGCCAATCATCATGGCCGCCGCCACTAAGGCAAAAGACAGACGGGCAGCCGCTAAGTCCAGCATATCGTAGAGCCAGTTGAGATTGCGGTGGTAAAAAATTATCCGCATTTCCCCCCGGGCTAAATTTTTCACCACCTGGGCCAGCTCTTCGGGAAGAGCCACCAGGTTTTCCAGCCAGTTGTACGCCCGCCCGGTGGCATCTTTAATCACCCGGGCTGGATTAAAGCTTTCCACCATATACCTAAGCGCTATAGGCCGCAGGACCTCCAGCAAATTGATGCCGGGTTCAATGAGCCTGCCGATACTCTCCCCGCTCATCACCATCCTGCCCAGGATAAAAAAACTGTCGGGCACCTTAATTCCATGCCGCAAGGAAATCTCCACCATCTCGTTGATTATTTCACCTAAAGAAATGTTGCCGGTGTTAAAACGGTAGGCTTTATCCACCATTTCCGCCACATCTTCAAAAAAGTGTTGCTCCTTAATCTTGCCGGTGGGACGGCCCGTTTTCAAAATCAGCTCGGCAATCCCGGGAACATCTTTTTCCGCTAAACAAAGAATCAGGCGTCCGATCTGCTGCCGCACCAAGGGGTCAAAACGCCCCACGACTCCGAAATCAATTAACACTACTTTTCCTCCCGGCTGGAAAAGAACGTTTCCCGGATGGGGATCGCCGTGAAAAATACCCTCGGCAAAAAGGGGTTTGAACAGGGCGCGGTAGAAATTGGTCGCGTAAGTACGGCGGTTGTCCGGGCGGAAGTAAAGGCCAGCCGCTTTTTCCACCCTCACTCCTTCCACAAAATCAAGGGTAAGGATACGGGAGGTAGTGTAATCCCAGTATACCCGCGGAACAACTATCGAGCTATCCCCGGCAAAGAGGTGAAAAAAAGTATCCGTATGAACGGCTTCCACCTGATAATCCAGTTCCCGGCGAATGTGGCGGGCAAAAATCTCGACAATCTCCTCTACGTCACACACCTGGCCGATTACCGTCCGCTCTTTAAGCAAGGGAGCCACGTCTTCTAAAAAAGCTAAATCTTTTTCCACCAGCTCGGCCAGCCCCGGCCGTTGCACCTTCACCGCCACCCGGGTTCCATCCGGCAAAACCGCCCGGTGAACCTGGCCGATAGAAGCACTGGCCACCGGTTTATAGTCAAAGGAGGCAAAAATTTCTTCCGGCGGCCTGCCGAATTCCTGTAAAAACTGCTGCCGCACTTCCGCCGGAAATAGTTCCTCCACCCTGTCTTGAAGCCGGGCCAGCTCTTTTATGTACTCCCGGGGTACCAAGTCAGGGCGGGTACTCAGAAGCTGGCCTAATTTGATAAAAGTAGGTCCCAAATCCTCGAAGAGAAGGCGCAGCCGCTGCGGGAAAGATTTAACCTCCTCTTCTCTCTTACGATAACGCCGCCAAAAAAAAGGCTTCTTTATCCCTAATTCACCGGCAACATAGTCAAAGCCGTGGGCTATTAAAAGGCCCGCTATCTCCCGGTAGCGGGCCAAATTCCGCTGCTTCTTTTTCATGGCGGAATCACCTAATGAATATCAACCCGAATGGTTTTACGCCGCTGCTGTTCGGCTTTAGGAATTCTAATTTCCAGAATACCGTTGCGGTAAGAAGCTTTAGCCTCCTCGGCTTTCACCGATACGGGTAACGGCAGGGTTCGGACATAGGAACCGTAAAAACGTTCCTGGTGGAAATAGTTTCTGTCTTCTACTTCCCGGCTCCGTTTAATTTCACCCCTGATGGTAATGGAATCTTCGTCCACAGTTATTTCCACGTCATCCGGCGATTCAATTCCGGGAAGCTCTGCCGTTACCACTACTTCTTTTTCCGTCTGGTAGATGTCCGTGCGCGGGCCGTAGTAACCCCTATCCCAGGGTCTCATGCTCCAGGTCTGCTCCCACAACCGGCCCATTTCCTCCCGTAGTTCATTTAACTGACGGAAGGGGTCCCAGGGAATCATTCTCATCTTTCCTACCTCCTAAACAAAAGGTTTTGCCACTATTATTTTCCCCTCCCGCCGGCAAACAATTCCCTTTTAGCCCTTTTTGCGGGAAAAAGAAATAAAAAAGCGCCCCTTTCTGGGACGCTGCTCTTCTCGAGAAAATGGCTCCTCGGGCAGGACTCGAACCTGCAACCTACCGGTTAACAGCCGGTTGCTCCACCATTGAGCTACCGAGGAACAAACCCAGTATATATACTACCACAAAATATTTTCTCAATCAAGACCCCCTATAAACCCAGCCAGGCTTTTATTTTTTCAATAAAGGCAGATATGGCATCGAGAATACGGCGCAGCAGCGATTTTACTTCCTGATTTTCCTGGAGAAACTTATCCATTTCCAGCTTGATGTTTTTCAATTGGGCGGAGATATCCCTCGCAGTGAGATCGAGGGTACTGATTTTCCGCATCAACTCGGTAATCTGGTCTATCTGCTGGGGAGTTAAGTTGATGTTCAAATCCCGTCCCACGTCAATGACAATCTGGCGGATCTGTTCGGGGTCTTTGATCTTATCCGCTACCACTTGCTCCTTAACCCGCATCATCAACTGGGCAGCTTTATTTTTGTCGCCAATGGCTTCCCCTAATTTCCCCATCTGCACTAGCTCTTCATTGGCAATGACCTTAGCCTGGGGGCTTAAGGATTTACCCGTAGCCTTTTCAAAAGCCTTAAACATCCCGGTGAGAGCTGCCGTTCCCGAAACCGGGAAAGGAGCCGCCGCCATAACCCGGGCATCCTTCACCCCGGCTGTGGTCAGAGCGCTGGCATACATCTCTTTCGTGACATAGGTGATGTTCTTTGTCTCCACAGTAATACCGCTTCCCGGGCTAAGCACCTCGACAAAGGCACAAGAAACAGCCCTGGTACCGATGGCGCTCTCCGGCACCATTCCTTTTAGGGTAGCTCTTTCTTCTTGGTTGGTTACCTCCAGCACAGGAATGTTTTCTTCCCGGTAATTGGGTACGCCGAAAAACCGGGCCATTTCCTCCCTTTGCTCCGCCGTCAGATCGGCGCCAAAAGTAAGCACCCGACTGGTATCGGCTAAAGCAGTCCCAGTCGCAAGAACGAGGGATAAGAAGAGGGCAAAGACAAAAACCACCAGTTTCTTTTTCCTCGCCATAATCAGCCTCTCCTCCTTGAGTCAGGCAAAAATTAATGCTGCCTCAACACAGGGGATCTGAAAGACGTCAAACCTCGGTTACAGTAACAACAGCATAGGCGGCTATACCTTCCCCCCGCCCGGCGAAGCCGAGTTTTTCAGTGGTAGTGGCCTTGATGTTAACCCTGTCTGTCTCCACCCCTAAAACCCTGGCAATGTTTGTCCGCATCTCCTCCACATAGGGTCCCACCCGCGGCGCCTGAGCTACAACAGTAACGTCAGCATTCTGCACCCGAAAACCCTTTTCTTGGACCAATGCCACCGTGCGCTCAAGAAGCACTAAGCTGGAAATACCCCGCAAAGAAGGATCGGTGTCAGGAAAGTACCGGCCGATGTCACCGGCGCCCACTGCTCCTAAAAGGGCATCACACAAGGCGTGGAGAAGGACATCGGCATCGGAATGACCCAGGAGGCCGTGGGAATAGGGAATCTCCACTCCTCCCAGCACTAACTTTCGTCCTTCCACCAGCCGGTGAACATCGTAACCCATCCCCACCAGCACTTTTTTCTTCCCTTCCAGTAATGCCTCCCCCTTTTTCAAGTCGATGGGAGTAGTAATCTTAAAATTACCCGGGTCTCCCTCCACCAGGTAGACAGGATGTCCGGCACGGACCACCAGGCCGGCGTCATCAGTGCCGTAATAACCTTCCCGGCGCGCTTTGAGATGGGCTTTCCACAGAAGAGAAAAATGGAAAGCCTGCGGTGTCTGGACCGCCCGCAGAGAAGAGCGGGGCAAAAATTCGCCCGCTCTGTTGTTGTCTTCCACCGTCACCACCGTGTCCGCCACAGGAACGGCTGCCGTAGCCGCACCTTTTTCCGCCGCCGTTCTCACCACCCGGTCGAGCAGTTCCCGGGTAACAAAAGGACGGGCAGCATCATGGACTACCACCAGTTCCACCCGGTCTTTTAGCGCTTCCAGCCCGTGAAAAACAGAATCCTGTCTTTCTCTCCCTCCTGGCACCAACTGCAACTGGCGTTTGCCGTCAGAAGTAACAAAAGAAGCAAAGGTCGACCCAACAAACCCCCATTGCTTAAGAAAAGGAGTAAGAAGTTCATAGGCTTCGCCTAAATCCTCAGCCGGCAGTACTACGACCAACTCTGCTATCTCCAGGTGGTTGAGAAAAACGGTCAGGGTGTGTTCGAGGACCGTTTTTCCTCCCAGGCACAAAAACTGCTTTTTCCTGCCGCCCATGCGGCGACCCCTTCCCGCCGCCGGAATTATCACCCCTTTTCTCATTTTGCCTCCTGCCCTTGCTATTATTTATGACTGCGCACCAAACATATTCATTCTTTTAAACAGGTTCTTCCGTTCTTTCAGATCCCCGTTGTTCTTTCCCTCGTCGTTATTCTTCAACCGAGCAAAAATCATCCGCCCAGCCGAAGTTTGCAATACGCTGGTAACCACAACTGGCACCTGCTGATTGATGTATTTTCGGCCGCCGTCAACGACCATCATTGTGCCATCCTCTAGATAAGCAATCCCCTGTCCTGCTTCCTTTCCATCCCGGATAACCTGAACTGTGACCTCCTCTCCAGGCAACATAACCGGCTTAACCGCATTGGCCAATTCATTAACATTGAGAACGGCTACCCCTTTTAGCCGCGCCACTTTGTTTAGGTTAAAATCGTTGGTAACAATCTTCCCGCCCAGTTCCTGAGCCAGCCGAATAAGTTTGCTGTCTACCTCCGTGAGATCGTCATAATCTATGTCCATAAACTGAACGCTAACCCTGTTTTCCCGCCGCAAGCGCTCGAGAATATCCAGTCCCCGCCGTCCTCGATTACGCCGCATCGCATCTGCAGAATCGGCAATGTGTTGCAACTCAGAAAGAACAAAAGAGGGCACTACCAGCACGCCTTCTAAAAAACCGCAACTGGCAATGTCGGCAATTCGTCCGTCGATAATAACACTGGTATCGAGAATCTTTATTCCCTCACTCCCTTTTGCGTCCCCGCGGGCTCCCTTATCTTTCTCCCTTCCCCGTCGGGGGAGTAAGCCCAGAAGATCCTCCTTCCGCTTCATCCCGAGAATAAGCCCTAAGTAACCAAAAAAGAGATTACCCACCAGAGGCAAAACCACTCCCACCCACTTCAGACCGGGAATTTCCCGCAGGCCGCTGATAGCTGAACTGAGTAAATTGGCAATAAGTAAGCCAAGAATAAGTCCAATAGCTCCCCCCAGGATATCCTGAGTCGGCACCCTGTGAAGTCTAGCTACCGTCCAATTGAAAAAATCCATAACCTTTCCCGCTAACCAGGGAGCAAGAAAAGCCCCCGCCAGCCCAAATACCGCCGTGACCCCACCGTAAAAACCGTAACGCAGGTAGAAAGAAGCAAGAGCTTTTGTTCCCAGCACAAGCGGAGCTATGTAATAAGCCGCTACCAGACCGGTAAGAATGAAACTGGTAAACACTAAAAACCGCATAATCTTGACCATTCTTTTTCACCCCCTTCCTGGGCATAAATAGTTTTCCTATCAGTAGTTTCCATTATACGCCAACCGCTCAGCACAAACAAGACAGAAAATAAAAACGCCCGCTCCCTGCAGACGGCAAGAATTCTTTAAGCCATAGCTTTTTCAATCAAAGTCAATACCTTTTCTTCCTCCATATCCTTCGCTAACACCAGCTCACTCACTAAAATTTGCCGGGCGTTCTCCAGCATTTTTCTCTCCCCAGTGGAAAGTCCCTTCTCCTTCTGACGGTAACAGAGGTTGCGAAAAACTTCCGCTACTTCGTAAATATCGCCGCTCCGCATCTTTTCTAAGTGGTTGCGGTAGCGGTGATTCCAATTGGTGTTGTCATCGTCTTTTTTCGAACTCAAAATGGCTAAGACCCTTTTTACTCCTTCTTCATCGATAACCTTTCTTAGTCCTGATTCCTTTACTTTGGAGGTAGGGATCATCACCTTCATGTCGCCGGGCAAACGCATCACATAGTATTTCTTTTTCTCGCCTAAAATCTCTTTTTCTTCTATCCCCTCAATGATGCCGGCGCCGTGCATGGGGTAAGCCACTTTGTCGCCCACTTTAAACATCCTGCTATCCCCTCCAAAGCCAAAGAGTGTATTTCCAGTATAACACAGACCCCGTTCAAAGTCAACAAATTTTTTTATTTTACCCCACCGTCTCCTCCCTTGTCAAGGAATAAAGGAGAAAAAGTAGCTACAGCCAGCAAAAAAAAAATACGGGCCATTAGCCCGTAGTGAAATCAGTGACAGGTCCGGGAAGCGGGAATCTCTAAGTCCAAAGCCCGGCAAAGGTCTTCCTGAAGCGCAGCCACGTCATCTTTGCTCCCCGCTTCGGCGTAAATCCGGAAGAGGGGTTCCGTTCCCGAGGGACGGATAAGAACCCAGCTTCCGTCCTCACAGATAAACTTCTTGCCGTCAATATCCAATTCCACCGCTACTTTTTTGCCTCCGATTGCAGCCGGGGAGAAATTCCTCAGTTCTGCCAGTACCCGTTCTTTCACCTGCTGCGTACAGTGAACATCGAGCCTTCTACTGGTAAGAAAACCGTACTCGGCGTACAGGTCCGCCAAAATCTCTTGCAAACTCTTTTTGTGGACCGCCACCGTCTCGGCTATCAACAGAGTCGCCAGGATTCCATCCTTTTCGGGAATATGGCCTTTGATGCTGAGTCCACCACTCTCTTCCCCACCAAGAATGGCCCCCCGCTCCATCATGGCCTGGCCAATGTACTTGAATCCCACCGGAGTTTCGATAACTTCCAAGTTGTGATGGCGGGCAATGCGGTCCAGGAGATGGGTGGTAGCTACTGTCCGGGCTACCGGTCCCCGCCAACCGCGGTATGTTATCAAATGATGGTAGAGAATAGCCAACACCTGGTTGGGAGTAAGACAGGTTCCATCCCGGTCGACAATGCCAAACCGATCGGCATCTCCGTCCATGGCCAGTCCTAAGTCCGCGCCTTCTTCTTTGAGAAGCTGTCTCAGTTCTCCCAGCACCTTCTCCGTAGGATCGGGCATAGCCCCCCCGAACAGAGGGTCACGACAGTTGTGAATAGCTTTCACCTGACAGCCTGCTGCCTTAAGAAATCCGTCCAGGTACTCCATCCCGGCCCCGTATAGAGGATCAACGATAATGTTAAGGGTGGCTTTGCGAATCAGCTCTACATCTACTACCCGCCGCAGGTGTTCCCAGTACCCTTCTTTGGGATCAATACTCCGCCAGAGCCCTTTTTCCCTGGCCTCTTCGCTTGCAATTCGTTTTACCGGTTTCTTCCCTTCTTCGTACTCCCGTACACAGGCTTCAATTTCTTGGGTGATATGAGGCAGCGCCGGGCCGGCGTACTCGGGAATAAACTTAATTCCGTTGTATTCAGGCGGGTTGTGACTGGCGGTAATCATTACTGCCCCCACCGCACCGTACATCTTAATAGCGTAAGCGGTTACCGGCGTCGGAGTCGCCCGTTCTGGCACCAAGACAGGAATTCCGTTGGCAGTAAGCACCTCGGCTACCGCCACAGCAAAGCGGTCAGAAAAAAACCGGTTATCGTACCCTATAACCACTTCCTTCCCCTGACCGTGGTGGCGCAGGACGTAATCGGCAATTGCCTGAGCTACAATTCTCACGTTGGCAAAGGTAAAATCCTCCGCCATTATCGCCCGCCAACCATCCGTACCAAACTTAATCTTTCCCATTTTCTGGCCTCCTTTTTTAACAAAAGTTTCCTCTTATTAGCCGGTTCCAATTAATAATTTTAACAAAAAGTTCCGGTTTCCTGTCCCATTTTCCCTTTTCCTGCAGTCGCTTTTTCCAACTTCATTCCCAAAAAAAGCAAACTGGCAAAAACAAAGCCGCAAAGAAACAAAGCCCGCGTTAAGCTCAGAACAGTCAGGGTCACCGCGCACAAAGCCAGGAGAAGGTTGAGGATGTAGATAATTACCACCGCCCGTGGATGGCTTAGCCCCTGCCGGAGAATCAGGTGGTGCAAATGAGAATTGTCCGGGGCAAAAACCGGTTTTCCAGCACGCAGGCGGCGGAAAACGGCAAAAAGGGTATCAAAAATAGGAACCCCTAACACCACTACGGGGCTCAAGAGGGAAATAAGAGTTGCCCGTTTCCCCAGCCCAATAATCGCTAGTCCCGCTACCATGAAACCCAAAAAATAGCTGCCACAGTCTCCCAAAAAAATCTTTGCCGGGTAGAAGTTGCGAGGTAAAAATCCCGCCAGCACCGCCGCAAGAAGGAGAGCCGGTCCCGTTACCTGTTCCCGCCCGCCGAACCAGGCGGAAGCACCAATAGTCAGCAAAGCCACTAAGGTTGTACCGGCCGCCAGGCCGTCCAAGCCGTCGATGAGGTTGATGGCATTGGTAACTGCCACCAGCCAGAGAAGCGTCACGGGCAGACTCCAGAATTCGAGGTTGACAACACCCCCCGCCAGCCCCGTGATGGCCGTCACCTTGAGTCCCATAAACCAAGCCAGCACTGCCGCCCCAATCTGGGCAAGGAGCTTAATCCAAGGGGAAAGGCGAAAATGGTCGTCGATTAAGCCGAGGAGAAAAACGGAGCCTGCGCCCGCGAAAAGCCCCTGCCAGGGAGGAGAAAGGCGCCAGCCGTAGTAGTAAAGAAAAAATATCCAGAAAGCAAGACAAACAGCTACTCCCCCCACCCTGGGAACCGGCTGGCGGTGGATCTTGCGCCAATCGGGATAGTCCAGGGCCCGGGAAGATAAGGGGTGGTTGCTTAAAAAAACAGTAAAAGAATAAGTCACCAGAGCAACAACGGGTAACAGCAGCCAAAATTCGGCCGCCAGGAATCCTTCCTTCATCTTTTCTTTCCACCCCTAAAGAAAAAAAATTTTGTTCCCTGTGTCTATATATAAATCATCTGAGGGAGCAAAATTCCTGTCAGAGGTCTATTTTTCCTCCTCTGTTTTCTCCACGGCAAACATCAATTCCGCTTCGGCTACAACCTTACCGTCTACTGTGGCCACTCCCTTGGCCTTCCCCACCGGTCCCCGGATTTTAATCACTTCTACCTCTAACAGTAATTGATCCCCGGGTACTACCTGTTGCCGGAAACGCGCTCCGTCAATTCCGGCAAAAAAAGCCAACCGTCCCCGGTAAGCAGGTAGAGAGAGAAGAGCCACTGCCCCTACCTGAGCCAGAGCTTCAATAATCAGCACCCCCGGCATGACCGGTCGTCCGGGAAAATGCCCCTGGAAAAAAGCCTCGTTGCCGCTTACGTTTTTCAATCCTACCGCCCTTTTCCCTTCCTCCAGTTCAAGAATGCGGTCCACCAGCAAAAAAGGATAGCGATGAGGAATTATTTTTTGAATCTCCTGGTGATCCAGCACCCCTTTGCCCTTCTCCACTTTTCCTCCCCCTCTTTCACCCGGAAATTACATATCCACCCCGGGCTTATCCTTGTCTTTTCCCTCCAGCCAATGAACGGCTTCCGGCTCCTGCCGTTCCCCTGCCAGCATTCCCATTTTTGCCGCCACCACAACCACCACTAAGGCTACCCCGATTACCACCATCACTGTCTGAGCCGTAGAAGTCCTGGTAAGAAAGTAAGCCGTAGCACCAAATATCCCAGTTAACAAGTAAATGAGCAGAACGGCCTGACGGTGGGAAAGACCTAAGGAAAGCAGCTTGTGATGCAAGTGTTCTTTGTCCGGCTTAAAGATAGGTTGTCTATTAAGAAAGCGGCGGACGATGGCAAAAAGGGTATCGAGAATGGGTATAGCCAGGATAAAAACGGGAATGACCAGGGAGAGAAAAGCTGCTCCTTTGAGATAACCTGCCACCGACAAGGTAGCCAGGGTAAATCCCAAAAACATGCTCCCCGTATCCCCCATGAAAATCCGGGCGGGATGGAAATTGTAAAAGAGAAAGCCCACCCCGCTTCCCGCCAGCGCTAAGGCCAACGCCGCAACTTCCGACCTTCCTGCCGTAGCAGCCACCAACGAGAGAGTAAGGGAAGCCAGAACTGAAACTCCCGCTGCCAGCCCATCCAGTCCGTCAATTAAGTTAACAGCGTTGGTTACTCCCACAATCCAGAAAATGGTAAGAGGAACAGAAATAATCCCGGTAGGAATGTAAGAATCAAAAGGATTGGTAAGAAACTCTATTCGAATTCCAAACAAGACGGCTACTATTGCAGCCCCTATCTGTCCTGCTAACTTAACCAGAGGGGAAAGGCTGAATAAATCATCGAGAATTCCAACAGCCACAATAACGGTGGCTCCAGCCAAAAGCCCCTTACTGGCTGCCGAAAGGGGCCGCATTAGCAACAACACCGAAATAACAAAAGCCAAAAAGATGGCCAGCCCCCCTAACCGGGGCATAACCCGGGAGTGTACCTTGCGGCTGTCAGGCCTGTCCACCGCCCCAATCCGCAAAGCCAATCTTCTTACTGGGGGAGTAAGAACAGCGGCAATTATCAGGCTTATTAAAAACAAATACAGTTTTTGTGCGTCCATGAGTTCTATCTCTCCCCACTGGATACTGATTCTTGCTCCGTATCTTCCCGCAAAGCCCCGAAAACCTCCATCAGCTTTTCGATAGACCTGCGCCGGCTGAACTGGCTGGCTCGTTTTTGCCCTTCTTCTCCCCTCCGTTTGGCCTCTTCTCTGTTGTGCAAAAGGCAGAGAATGGCTTCGGCCAGAGCCAGCTCATCCGCAGGAGGTACCAAGATACCGGCTTCTCCTACTACTTCCGGCAGTCCTCCAACCCGGGTTGCCACCACCGGCCGACCGGCAGCCATGGCCTCAAGAGCAAATAGCCCAAATCCTTCCATCAACGAAGGCAGAACACAGACATCCATGATTGAAAACAGCAACCGCCGGTCATAGCTTGTCCCGGGCATGACCACCTTTTCTCCCAAACCCAACCGCAGAGCTTCCCTGGTAATCCTCTCTTTCTCCGGTCCTTCCCCTACCAACAGTAAGCTCGCATCGGGAAACTCCTTGACCACTGTAGTCATGGCCCGGAGAAGGTAAATATGTCCTTTTACCGGGTGAAAGCGGGCAATCATTCCTACCACCGGGCCGCGAGGCGGAAGTCCCAGACGCAGTCGCTCTTCTCTCGCTTTTTCCGCCGGCAACAAAGGTAAAAACTCCTCCCTCTCTATGCCGTGCTGGACTACTTCAATTTTTTCCGGCGGTACTCCCTGGCGGATTAGCTCTTCCTTTAAAAAGTAAGAAACGGTGAGATAGCGATAAGTCAATGGGCCCATCGCCTTCTCTAAAAAGGTAAAAAGCCATCTCTTCCCTCGTCCGGGATAGTCATAGGCCAAAACGCTGTGAACGGTGGTATAAACCGGACGCCCTGTAAGCAAGCCGGCCAGCCGGCCGAAAAAGTTGGAAAGGGCACCGTGCGTATTGATAAGGTCAATATTATACCTGTGGATAAAATCCACTATTTCCTTTAAAACCGCAACTCCTCGCCGCCGGCAGAGGAAATATCTCTCTCCGGCAGCGGCCAGACGGTCCAAAAGGGGCGCAGGCTTTAAACTGAGAAGGAATATCTCTCCCCTTTCCCTTGGGTATTCGCAACAAAGATGATACAGATATTCGGCCGTTCCCCCAGCTATGCCTCCGCCGTACAAAATCAAGATACGGGGTTTCATTGCTTACCCCTCTTTCGCTCCCAAGCGGTGGAAATAACTTTCCCTACATAAGCAGGAAGAACCAGAAGCCGGCGAATCCGCCAAGGTTCCTGAAGCAAGCGGTACAGCCATTCCAACCCCAGCCGCCGCCAAAGGTGCGGTGCCCTCTTTACCTCCCCTGCCAGCACATCCAGGGTCCCGCCAACACCAATGCAAACCATACCCGCCAAGTGCCGGCGGTTCCGCCACACCCATTTTTCCTGCCGCCCCATCCCCATCCCAACCAGCAGCAAATGAGGCTTGGCTGCCTTAATCCGAGCAAGGGGTTCTTCATCCTCCCGAAAATAACCGTGATGGGTACCGGCAATTGCTATTCCTGGAAACATTTCTTGCAAACGCCGGGCTGCTTTTTCCGCCACACCGGGCTTTGCTCCCAGCAAAAAAATGCGCCAGCCTTTTTCCCGGGCCTTGGCTAAGAGCGCTTCCGCCAAATCTACGCCGGCAACCCGTTCCCGAAAAGGAGTTCCTAACCATTTTCCCGCCCAGACCACTCCTGTCCCATCAGCAGTAACCAGGTCCGCCTGGCGGATAATGTTCCTAAATTCAGGATCTCTTTGGGCCAGCATAATAATTTCCGGATTGGCAGTTACCACCAGGGCAAAACGGGCTGCGTTGATAAATTGTTCTACCCGGAAGCAGGCTTCTTCCAGGGAAACGTTGTCCACTTCTATCCCCAAAACTTCAACTCTCTGCCTGCTTTCTCCCATAGCAGCCCTTCCCCGCACAAATTCACTAAAGTTTTCTGCAAAATTTTCGAACTTATATTATGGAGAAACGCTTCTTCCACAAAAAAAGCGACTTTTTGCCCCTATATTCTCCTCTATTGTACCCTCCTCTGCAGGTAAAATCAAGGGCTGTCACCGGTCGGAAGCTTACCCTCTCCTTTATGAAAAAATTGGTTTTTCTTTCACCCAGTAAAAAGGATTTTCCCTAATCTTGGCGAAACTTTTCCAAAGGGGGATAAAAAGATGAAAGGCGTGCGGCCAAATCGCACCAGAAAATTATCCCTTTTTCTCGCTTTTTTGCTTCTCTTCACCTTCCCCACCCCAGTTTCTGCGCTAACTTACCAACATAAGCCGGTGGTAGCAGTAATAGACCCCGGCCACGGTAAGGACGCCGAGGGCTGGGGAGAGCCCGGCGCCGTAGGTCCTTCCGGTACCCGCGAGGACCAAGTAAACTTAGCCATTGCCCTTTACCTGCGCCAATTCCTGCGCCAAATTGGCATTGAACCGGTAATGACCAGGGACGAAAACAGCAATCACTACACCCATCCCGATATCTTCAATCGCGACCTGGTAACCAGTCTGGAAGGTCGGGTCCAGAGAGCGGCGCAAGCAGCACGCGCCAGCGGTAAAACCGATCATTCTTATGACTTTTTCATCAGCATTCACAACAACGCTTCTACCAGCCCCAGCCCCCAAGCCCGGGGCACCATGACCGCCTACTTCAACCCGGCTACACCAGAAGGTTATTCCTATACCCCAGAGGCTGCCCTTTATTCTTCCCGCAGCTATCAGCTAGCCCGTTTGGTCCAGGAAAACATTGTCAGTAGGTTGGGAAGTTATAGCTGGGGAGTAGAATCCCACAACTATTACGTCCTGCGCCGCAATGTTCTTCCCGCTATTTTGGTGGAAGGCCTCTTCCTTTCCAACCCAAAAGAAGAAAAACTCCTCCAGCAACCCTGGGTTCAAGCTGATATAGCCCACGCTATTTTCCAAGCTGTAAAAAACTATCTCGGCTTCTCCCGCATCGCCGGCCGGGATCGGATCGAAACCGCCATCGCTGCCAGCCGGGCCGGATGGACCACGAGTTCCACAGTAATCTTAGCCGTAGCAACCGATTATCCCGATGCCTTAGCAGGCACTCCTCTGGCGAAAAAATTCGACGCTCCTATCCTGCTCAATCCTCCCCAAACCTTAGACAGCAGGGTATTAGCAGAAATTAAACGCCTTAAAGCTAATAAAATTATAATTTTAGGTGGTTCTGCTGCCATCAGCCCTGCCGTGGAAAAGTCACTGCGCTCATCCCTTCCCGGAGCTACAATAACCCGCTACGGAGGAGCTAACCGCTATGAAACAGCGGCTATAATAGCCAGAACAATGCTTACCACCCCAGCAGGCACTGTCAGCACAGCTGCTACTGGAACGCCGGTAGTTTTAGCCACCGGTCAAAACTTTCCCGACGCTTTAGCAGTTGGTCCTTATGCCGCTCTGCGCGGTTATCCCGTTTTGCTGGTGGAACGGAATAAAATTCCTGCTCCCACCACCGAACTCCTCCGCGAACTCCAGCCCTCTGTAAGCTATCTTGTCGGCGGTCCAGCAGTGATCAGCAGCGAAGTCGAAGCTGCCGTTCCTAACCCGCGCCGGGTATACGGACAAAATCGCTACGAAACGGCAGTCCAGGTGTGTGCTGTCCTCGCCGGCAACACCAGCGGCAACGCCATAATTATCGCCAGCGGCGATGACTTCCCCGATGCCTTAGTTGCCGGTGCCTTATCCTCCCGCTTAGGCGCTCCTCTCCTCCTCACCGGCCGCTCCCAGGCACCGGCTACTGTCACCAGCAACCTGGCCGGCATGAGCGGTACAGTAAACCGCATCTACTTTATGGGAGGAAAAGTTGCCATCGAAGAAGGGGTAGAAAACTCCATCATTGCCGCCGTGCCAAAGTAATATTGGTAAAACAGGAGGGTTTACTTCAATGATCCACTTGCGCAGATCCGCCTTGGTTCTGCTTCTTCTAGTTTCTCTCCTAATCGGTTTCTCTGTCGCCTGGAAAATAAAAGCTGCCGTCTCTCTTTCAGCTACTCCTGGTAGCAGCGAAGATCCTCTGGTTACCAAAAGCTACGTGGACACCATCTCCCCCAGCAGCACGGTAATTATCGTCAACGGCTGGGAAGGCACTCCCGATGCTCTCGCCGCCGCCTCTTTGGTGAAGAAGTTTCGCGCTCCTCTTCTTTATACCCAGAAAACCGCTCTTCCCTCTTCCACCCTCTCCGCGCTCACCACTTACCGGCCGGCAAAAGTTTACGTAGTAGGGGGACCGGTGGTAATCTCCGATCAAGTAGTCAATCAAATAGCCAGCACCGTCCGCCAGTGGAACGGTTCGGTAGAGCGCATTTGGGGTCAGGGTAGAGATACCACAGCAGTAGAGATCATGAAAAAAGCCATGGAATAAAGCCAACGCCCTTTAATACTCTCAGCCGCCAAGCTGAGAGTTTTTTCGTTTTCTCAATTTATTTTCTCACAATTGCTAAGCAGGTTGATAAACATCTGTCTTAAATGATATAATTGCTTGAAGTTGTTTGTTGCAGCTTTTCCAGCGGAGGTAAGGACAAAATGACCGATCTCAGTCGTATCCGCAACTTTTGTATTATCGCCCATATTGACCACGGTAAATCCACTCTGGCCGACCGGCTGCTGGAGTTAACCGGAACTATAAGTCCCCGGGAAATGGAAGAACAGGTTCTCGACCAGATGGAACTGGAACGGGAACGGGGAATTACCATCAAGCTTCAGGCCGTCCGCCTGCAGTACCGGGCCAAAGACGGTCAGCTCTATACCCTCAATCTCATCGATACTCCAGGCCATGTGGATTTCACCTACGAGGTTTCCCGCAGTCTGGCGGCTTGTGAAGGAGCTCTCCTGGTGGTAGATGCCTCGCAAGGCATCGAAGCCCAGACCCTGGCCAACGTTTACCTTGCCTTAGAACACAACTTAGAGATAATCCCGGTAATCAACAAAATCGACCTTCCCAGTGCTGAACCAGAACGGGTACGGCAGGAGATAGAAGAAGTCATCGGCCTTGACGCCAGCGACGCTTTGCTGGTATCGGCCAAAACCGGGGTGGGAGTGGAAGATGTTTTAGAGGCCATTGTGAAAAAAATTCCTCCTCCGAAGGGAGATGCTAACGCTCCTCTGCGAGCTCTAATCTTCGACTCCCATTACGACCCCTATAAAGGGGTTGTCGCCTACATCCGGGTAATGGAAGGAAATATCCGCCCGGGGATGCGCATCAAAATGATGGCCACCGGCGCTGAATTTGAAGTAACGGAAGTAGGCTTTTTCCGGCCGCACATGGAACCGGCTTCCGGTTTGGGCCCGGGAGAAGTGGGCTATGTGGCCGCCGGCATCAAAAACGTGCGCGACACCAGGGTAGGCGACACTATCACCGACGCCGACCGTCCGGCTCCAGAACCCCTGCCCGGTTACAAACAAGTTAAACCCATGGTTTTCTGCGGCCTTTACCCGGTCGACGGGGGCGACTACGACGACCTCAGGGATGCCTTGGAAAAACTGCGTTTAAACGACGCTTCTCTGGTTTTTGAACCGGAAATCTCGGCAGCCCTGGGTTACGGCTTCCGCTGTGGTTTTCTGGGTCTGCTCCACATGGAAATCATCCAGGAACGGCTGGAGCGGGAATACAACCTTAACCTTATCACCACCGCCCCCAACGTTGTCTACCGGGTCACCACCACCCGGGGCGAAGTGCTGGAGATAGAGAACCCCACCAAACTTCCCCCGGCCAACCTCATTGCTAAAATGGAAGAACCTTATGTTCGGGCTACCTTTATGTTGCCCAACGAGTGTGTGGGTCCCATCATGGAGCTGGCCCAGGAGCGGCGGGGAATATTTATCACCATGGAATACATGAACGAAAAACGAGTCATGCTCACTTATGAACTGCCGTTAAGCGAAATCATTTTTGACTTCTACGACCAGCTCAAATCCCGCAGCCGGGGCTACGCTTCTCTCGACTACGAGCCCATCGGCTACCGGGAGTCAGACCTGGTTAAACTGGATATCCTCATCAACGGCGAGCCGGTAGATGCCCTCTCCTGTATCGTTCACCGCGATAAAGCCTATTATCGGGGAAAACAACTGGTAGAAAAGTTGCGGGAACTCATTCCCCGCCACCTCTTTGAAATACCCATCCAGGCTGCTATCGGCAGTCGGGTCATTGCCCGGGAAACGGTAAAAGCTCTGCGTAAGAATGTTCTCGCCAAGTGTTACGGCGGTGATGTCACCCGCAAGAAGAAACTGCTGGAAAAACAAAAAGAAGGGAAAAAACGGATGAAACAGGTGGGCAGCGTGGAAATTCCCCAGGAAGCTTTTATGGCCGTGTTGCGGATAGATTAAGGCGGTGAATAGATTGACGACGAAAATAACCTCTCTCTATGTTCACGTCCCTTTTTGCAGTGGCAGAAAATGCGCCTACTGCGATTTTTTTTCTCTTCCCTATCGCGAAGAGGAAGGGGAACAATACCTCACCGCCCTGGCCGCCGACATCAGCCTGACCGTTGCCACCGCTCCCGTGGGTTCCCTGCATACCCTCTACCTGGGCGGCGGCACTCCTACCAGTCTTACCCCGGCTCAGCTTGAAAAACTGCTTACCCTTCTTTTCTCCTCTTTTGACCGGGAGGAAAAGGAATGGGAATTCACCGTTGAGATCAGTCCGGAAACGCTAACAGCGGAAAAACTTTCCCTCCTCAAGGAGGGAGGAGTTAACCGCCTGAGTATCGGAGCCCAGAGCTTTGACGACAGGATTCTGGCCGCCATGGGCCGCCGCCACCGAGCCGTCGACATTTTCCGTGCCTATGAACTGGCCAGAAAGGCAGGTTTTGCCTCTATCAGTCTGGATCTCATCTACGGTTTCCCGGGTCAGAGCTGCGCCAACTGGGAAAAAACCCTGGCCACAGCCATCAGCCTGGCCCCGGAACATCTCTCCGTCTACTGTTTGCAGGTAGAGCCGGATACGCCCCTATCGGCAAAAATAGAGGCCGGTATCCTCACACCTCACCCCCAAGAAGAGGAAGCAGCAATGTATTACTTAGCGGTGGATAAACTCACCGCCGCCGGTTACCAGCTCTATGAACTGTCCAATCTGGCCCGCCCCGGCTTTTTCTGCCGTCACAACCTCACTTACTGGTACAACCGACCTTACTTAGGACTGGGACCGGGGGCGGCTTCCTGGTACAACGGTTACCGCCGGACGCGAATAGCCGACCTCAACGCGTACAGTCAGGGTCTGGCTGCTGGAATTATACCGGTGAGCGAAGAGGAATATATCGACCGGGAAACAGAAATGGCCGAAACGATCATTCTTAATCTCCGCCTGACCCGGGGAATCGACCTGACTGCTTTTTCTCAGCGTTTCGGTGTAGATCTTCTTCAGAAGTACAAAGCGACGGTGGAGAAGTATATCCAGGCAGGGTTGCTTGAGCTAAAAGAGGGTTACCTGCGCCTTACCCGTCAAGGCCTGTTCCTGTCTGGAGAGGTAATGCGGGATTTTCTCCCCTAAAAAAATGGCCGGCCTTTTCCCAGCTTATTCTTTGTTAGGAGGTAACACCTTGGGACTTCCGGTTCCCAGGTCCAAAATAAACTTTTCCCGGTCGGCGGCAATCCCCTCCCGACGCACGGCAGCGTTGCGAACAAAGCTCTGCCGCTGACTTTCGAGCACTTCTTGCAGGTTATGAACCTGCTCTTGCCATGGGTCTTTTCTTTTCTTTCTTCCCATCCTTTCACCTCCCAGAAAAAAAGCAGGTCCTCCGTCTGTAAGTTTTAAAACGGGGAACCTGCTTTTATTTTCTCCGGGAAGAAGGGTTATAACCTGTTATTATCTTCTTTTTCAACCCCATCAAGCATCTGCAGGTGTTTGAGCCGCTGGTAATGCCACCAGAGATCGATAAAGTAAAAAGACACAACTAAAAAAAGGAGGGCCCCTAAAATCATCACGTAATTATTAAATACTTTTTTCAGCCAGTAGATAAAAAAACCGTAAGCCAGCATCAACAAGACCCCGGTCCCCCAGGAAAAAAAGGCCGTCTTCACCTTATGGTTCATTTCCTGGAGGGCATCGAAAAAGGACCTCATTTTTTCTCCCTCCCGATTCCTCCCTGCAAAAGCTCCAGAAGGACTTCCTCTTTTCTCCCTCGTTCGCCCGGAAGAAGATGCCACACACTCCTGGCCAGACTAAAAAGAATTCTCTCCAGTTATACAAATAGCCAACCGATACTCCGGCTTTCCGGGCGATGGCCCGCATGGTGGCCCCGCCGTAACCACGGCAACGAATAACTTCAGTCATCGCTTGCAAAATTGTCTCTCTGTCCAAGGCAACCACCGGAATCATATCCTGCTTCCGTATTTTTTCACAAAAATCACCTTTCTCCTTTTTCTGCGCCGCCGCCACAACCAAGATACACTGAAAAACAGCCCGGCCACCCCGGAACTCAGAAGAAGCAGGCGCGCGTTCTTTCGTGCCGGCGACAGGGCCACCGCATTCTGGGCCATTAAATCAGCCGTTGCAATCACCTTGCCCCGGTAAAGATATTCTACTTGTCCCACTACTTGCCCTTTCTTCACCGGCGCCTTGAGGGAGAGCAGATTGATTCTTTTTTCCGGCATCTTCTTCTCTTTCCGGGGCAGAGATATATAAACGTCCTCGCCACTTACCGCATTTACCTGAGCTACCTGCCCCCCTCTAACTGTGACGGTAGTAACAAACTCCCCCTTCTGCAAAAGCTGAACTTCACGGTAATTTTTAAAACCGTACTCCAGCAACTTCATCGCATCATTCCAGATAGTCCCCCGGCTGCCCAGCACCACCGCCAGATAGTGTTGCTCTCCCCGCCGAGCAGACGCTACCAGACACTGAAGGGCTTCGGTAGTATAGCCGGTTTTTATCCCTGTGGTTCCTTCGTACCGCCAGAGGAGTTTATTGTGATTGTACAGATGTCTGATGCCGTCTTTTTTCTGCCGGTTAATCTCTTTTTCTTTTGTCGCCACAATTGAGGCAAAAAGAGGATTTTTCATGGCATAGCGGGCAATAATGGCCATGTCGTAAGCCGTTGTATAATGCTCCGGATGAGGAAGACCCGTGGCATTGGCAAAGTGGGATTCCCTGGCCCCTAACTCCCGGGCCTTGGCGTTCATCCACTCCGCAAACTCTTCCTCCGAACCGGCCAGGTGTTCGGCAATGGCTACCGCTGCGTCGTTGGCCGATTCTAAAAGCATGGCATAGAGCAATTCCTCTAAGGTAAGCTGCTCACCTTTTTCCAGGTATATGGAAGTACCTTCCATTTTAGCTGCTTTCTCACTTACGGTTACTATATCGTCCAGCCGACCTTTTTCCAGGGCGATAATGGCCGTTAAAATCTTGGTGGTACTGGCCGGCGCCCTTCTTTCATGAATATTTTCCCCGGCTAGAATTTGCCCGCTGCGCAAATCCACTAGAATAGCCGCTTTCGCATTCAAATCCGGATTGGCCAATGCCGGAGAAGGCAGGAGGCTGGAAAATACAAAAAAAAGAAAAAGGGTTATAGTTATTAATTTGTTCTTCTGCACTCGCACCACCCGTTGCCCTTTTAATCCCTCTAAGTGTAATTATAACTTAATTTATCCCGCGAGGACAACCACAAACCCTTTCAAATGCGCGATGCGTTTCGAGGAACTGGATGCGCTTTTTTCCCCCTCATCTCTTCTTTCTCCTGCAAAAATTCTTCCGTATCCGGACTTCCTTCTAAAGCAAAATTGGTGGCCGAACCAGCCCCTACATCGAT
>JASUSC010000061.1 GCA_030446285.1 Eubacteriales bacterium
CTCCAAGGGTCGCGGCTTAAAAGGGCCGGTACCTGGAGTAGTCGGGACGGGAGTGACGGTCCCCACCGGGAGACCCTCCGGCAACGGGTTAAAAGGGGTCGCTCGCACCGGTGTAACCCGGCAGGTGCGCGCACCTGCCGCCAGGAACCCCTACCCCTTCAGGGGTAGGGAGGAAGTCACATAATCCACATCAACAAACTGTGGAGACGTTGACACCGTGGGGGAGCTGGAAACGGCTGAGACGGGAGTGTCTCTCCCGGACCCCTTGAACCTGACGTGGGTAATCCCACCGTAGGGAACGGTTGTCGCAGACGCGAAGCCGGCCTACGCCGGCTGTTTTGTTTAGCGTCACCCTTTCCTCGGGGTTCCGAATCTGGTCTCGAGCCTTTTCCGACCCGCCCGGCAACCGGGCCCTCTGCCTCCTTGGCAACGGTGATTCAACGTCCGGAAAGTATTCCGGTAGAAGGGGGTAACTTGGTCTATGAAAGCCTTTTCCAATCCCGTCCCAGATGTGAGGGTCAGCCGCCTTATAATTAAGCACTATTTAAAAGATCTGGAAGACGCTGTAATATCTGACGTAATCGTGGTTGGGGGTGGACCGTCCGGCCTGGTTTGCGCCCATACCCTGGCCGGTTGGGGTTATAAGGTCACGGTGCTCGACCGCAGGCTTGCTCCTGGTGGCGGTATCTGGGGCGGTTCTATGGGGTTTAATAAGGTCATCCTGCAGAAGGACGTGGCCGGCATCCTGGACGAATTCCGTGTCCCGTACATTGAGGACGAGGGAGCTCTGGTGGTACCGTCGGTAGCTCTGGCCTCAGGACTGATACTTGCGGCAGCCTCCCACCCCAACATAAAGCTGTTCAACCTTATCACCGTGGTAGATCTGCACGCTACCGGTGACCGCATTTCGGGCGTAGTGGCTAACAGTAGCGCCATCGAACTGCAAAAGCTGCATGTAGACCCAATGGTCCTGACCGCCAGGGCGGTACTGGACGCTACCGGTCACGAGGCGGTGTTGGTCAACCTCTACTGCAACCGGGTGGGTGTAAGTGTCACCCGGGAGCACTTCATGAACGCGGAAAAGGGCGAAGAAGACGTGGTGGCCAACACCCAGATGCTGGCTCCCGGCCTCTTTGTAGCAGGTATGGCCGCAAACAACGTCGGCGGCGGCTGCAGGATGGGCCCAATCTTCGGCGGCATGTTGCTCTCGGGCAAGAAGGCGGCTGATCTCATACGGGAGTATATCGGGTAGGAAGATCACCGACAAATGAACAGGTGCTCTCACCCGGGTATAGGGTAGGAGGGAACGACTAACCCCCGTCCTCCCACACTACACCGTATGTACCGTTCGGTATACGGCGGTTCATAAGGCACTACGAAGTTCTAGGTACCGTCCGACTAAGCTCGTGAGCCCTTGGTCTTTCCAATACGCAAGACCAAGGGCTTTATTCACCTGGGGAGTGTTTGCCAGCCTCCAGTACCCAGTAATGCCCGGTATAGGGTGGAAAAAAGGGTGGGATTAGAAGCAGGAAAGGCCACCCTCCCTCTGGTAATGAAAAGATAGGCAAAAACAACCTTCCCAGGAGGGATAGAGGATGGCCCAATATCACGTTACCGGAGATAGCGGGGAATATTGCGGCCGAACGTTGTCCTTTTGGGCGAGCCTATGCCCCCCGATTTCCACCGGGCGGCGATTTTCCTCCGCCAGGGTTGCGACTTCTTGCTGGTGGTGGGCTCCAGCCTCACGGTTTACCCGGCGGCAAGCCTGGTAGACTACGCCCGGCAATTGATCATCGTCAATCGCGAGCCCACTCCTGCCGACGACCGGGCAGCGGTGGTGCTCCGCGGCCAGGCAGGGATTATCCTCCCCCGGATAGTGGAGACAGTGAAGGCGCACCAGCGGCGCGGTTGCTGAAAAGCGGGACTCTTTGTTATAGTATTCTTGGGGGTGAAATGGTGGACGAGGAGAGCAAGGATAACACCATCGCCAGATGGCAGACTCCCGACAGCCTCATATGGCTCATCACCTCGCGCTGCAACCTTGCCTGCCGCGCCTGCTATGTAGCCCAGCGCTTTGCTTCCGGACCGGAGCTCGACACCACTACCGCCGAAAGAATGCTGGAGGAAGCCCTGGACATGGGAGTGGAGTATGTGGGGTTCACAGGGGGCGAGGCGCTCTTGCGTCCCGACATCTTCCAGCTCATGGCGCGCTCCCGGTCCCGGGGGGTAAGGACGACGGTGGTGACCAACGGCCTGGCCTGCACCGAAGAAGTGGCTGCCCGACTTTCTGCTCTGGGTGTAGAAGTGTATCTGAGCGTGGACGGGGTCAAAGCGGAGACGCACGAGATGGTGCGAGGCCGGGGAACCTGGGAAAAGGTGCAGGTGGCGGCGGCAAGGCTCAGACAGGCGGGAGTCAAGTTTTACCTGGTTATGGCCCTGGGCACCTATAACGCGGCGGAGGCACCGGCTTTCCCCCAACTGGCCTCTTCCTGGGGTGCACGGGCGGCCATCTACCTCCCCGTCATGCCGGCAGGTAAGGCGAGACAGGATATGGCCCTGACGAGTTCCGCCCTTTGCCGGGTGGTGCGGGAAGTGGAGAAGGAGGCGGAAAGGCTCCGTTTTCCGGCGTGGCTGTGGTGTCTGCCCTTCGCGGGGCTTATCGTCCGTTCTCCTTACGTTTACTACTACAGCTGTCGAGCCTGCACTGAGCTTGACGTAGGACCGACGGGAGAAGTTCTCCTTTGCGACGTGCTGGACATCAGGCTGGGCAATGTGCGGGAAGGATTGGCGCGGGTTTGGGCCAAGCAGGCCAAACATCCCCTGGTGCGTGCCTTGGCAGAACCCCAGCTTTCCTCTCCCTGCCTCGATTGCCCGGTTAAAGAAGAATGCGCCGGAGGCTGCTTCGTGCGGGCCTACCTCATGAAGGGTGACCTTTTGGCGCCCGACCCCTTGTGCCCGCGGGTGGCTGCCTCCCAAGTGCTGGAGAGGAGGGGGAAAGATTTTGGAGGAGACCAAGCAGAGGTGGGGGCTTGATCCGTCGGGCAAGTGGTACTGGATGCCGGACATAGGGGGGTACCGGGTATACCAGGTCAAGTCCGTCTTGGCGGCCCGGCAGACCCCTTATCAGAAGATAGAGATAATGGACATAGAGGGATGGGGAAGGTGCCTCTTTCTGGACGGTGATATCCAGTCGGCGGAAGTAGACGAGTTCATCTACCACGAACTCCTGGTGCACCCGGGGATGCTGGCCCACCCTGCACCCCGGCGGGTGCTGATTTGTGGTACCGGTGAGGGAAAGGTGGTGCGGGAGGTCTTGCGCTACCCTTCCGTCAGCCGGGTGGTGGCGGTGGACATAGACCGCGAGGTGGTGGAGCTCTGCCAGGAATACCTGGGACGCACGCCGCTTGATGACCCGCGCGTCGAGTTGGTCTTCACCGACGTGGCCCGCTTCCTGCAGGAGTACCGGGAGGAGCCCTTCGACGTGGCCATAGTGGACGTCACCGACGACGTAGTGGGACCGGCCAGCACCGTCCATAACCTGAACTTTTACCGGCTGTTGGACCAAGCTTTAGCTAACCCCGGGGTGGTGGCTGTGCAGGGGACCTCGGCCTTTTCGGGGCTCAGGAGCGCCGGGTTCGATCACCTTTACCGTCTTCTGTGCCAGGTTTTTCCTCTCGTTTTCCCCTATGCCGAGTACGTCCCTTCCTTTGAGGACCTCTGGGGATTTTTCGTCTGCCTCAAAGGCTTGCCCGATCTTGGCCCCCGGGGGGAGTTGCCGCCCGGTCTTAAGTATTATGACGCGGAGACCCACCGCCGAGTCTTCAGCCTTTCCAAGCCCTTGCGGAACAAGCTGGGTATAGAATAGAATAAAACCGCTTAAGGACGGCATCCGCAACTTCTTTAAGGCTGCTGGATCCGTCCAGGACCGAGACGGACGGTAGGGAAAGAGAAGAGCCTTCCGGCAACTGTCCGGAAGGTTTTTGTTTTTCTGCGAAAGCTTTTTCGAGGAAGGATATCTTTGCAGCGACCCGCAGTAGCCATCGTAGGGGCCGGGGGGGTGGGCACGGCTCTGGCGGTGGGGCATAAAGCGCAAAGGTATGAAATACCAGCGGTGGCCAAGCCGGAGCCTTTCTTCGGCCCGTTATCTAGCCGGGCGGGTAGGCGCGGCGGTGCTGAATCCGGTAGAAGCGGCTAAAAGAGGAGAACTGGTTTTCCTCATCACGCCGGACGACGCCATCGCCGAAGTGGCCGCGGCGATAGCGAGGGAAGGAGGGTTTCGCGCGGGGCAGTGGGTGGCCCACGCCAGCGGCTTCCTGCCGGCGGAGGTGATCCGCCCGGCTGCTGAGGCAGGGGCCATCATTTTCTCTCAGCACCCCCTGCAGTCCTTTGCTGACCGGGAGACGGCGGTGGAGCTCTTGGCCGGAAGCTTTTTCGTGTTCGAGGGGAATGAGCGTGCCGAGGAGCTTGTCCGGACCATGGTGGCCGATCTCAGGGGTTCCTTCTGGCTCCTTCGCTCGGCTGACAAACCCCTTTATCACGCCGCCGTCTGCGTGGCCTCTAACTACCTGGTAAGTCTTTTGCACTTCATGAAAAGGCTGGCCGTGCAGGTCAGCCTGCCCGAGGAGCAGATAATGCCCGCTTTCCTTCCCCTGGCTCGGAGCCGTGTCGGGAATAGGGCTTTATTTCGGTTAAAACCATTGAAGAGGCGGCGCTGAGACTGATTGGTGCGGTGCTCATGGAGATAGATGAAGCCTGGGCAACCGCCCACCGGTACTTGGACATGACGGAGTACTGGACATGGAGGCAGGAGCAAGAACAGCTTGAATCAGAAAAACCGAATAAAACCGAGAAAGAGGCAGCCTAAGAAGGCTCTAATAACCATCAAAAGCTACCAGAGGGATTTTACCCACAAAATCGGACTTGACCGCCTGCAGTACCTGTTTTTTCATGGCTTTTATCTAAAATTCACAAAATCTTCGCAATAAATAAAACACCGCTTTCAAGCGTTGCTGCTTAAAAGCGGTGTTTGTCTTCAAGCTGGCTGCTGGAACAAAACCAGCAGCTTTATTTTTTGTATATGAGTTTTCTTTCCTTTCCACAATAAGGAGAGAAAAAAAATAACGAGGAGGATGAATTTTGCTGACCTTCAAAAAAATTCCCCGTCATATCGGTATTATTCCCGACGGTAACCGCCGCTGGGCAGAGAAAAACGGGCTGCCGAAAGAGGCGGGTTACCGTTGGGGGATTGCTCCCGGAATCAAGGTGTATGAAATGGCCTTGGAGCTGGGAGTTGAGGAACTCACTTTTTACGGTTTTACCCACGACAACACCAAACGGCCGCAAAAACAAAAACAGGCATTTCAAGAAGCCTGCGTGGAAGCAGTGCGCCTGCTTTCCGAACGGGATGCCGACCTGCTGGTGGTGGGGAATCCCTTTTCGCCGGCTTTTCCGCGGGAACTCCTGCCCTATACTGGCCGGCGGGTGCGGTTTGGCCGGGGACTGATTAAGGTCAATTTTCTGGTAAACTATGGCTGGGACTGGGACCTGACCCAGGGATTGAAAAGGTGTCCGCCTGGAAAAAGGGGTAAAAAAAGTCTGCACCAGGCTTTAGCTTCGGCTGACATTTCCCGCATCGACCTGGTCATCAGATGGGGTGGCCGCAGCCGTCTGAGCGGGTTCCTGCCAGTACAGACGGTGTACGCTGACTTTTATGTGGTTGAAGATTTGTGGCCCGATTTTAAACCGGAACATTTCTTCCGGGCTTTGGAATGGTATCAGGAACAGGATGTGACCTTAGGCGGTTGATCAGGGGATGCGCCGGAAAAGACCGATGACTTTACCCAGGATTTTTACATCCCGGGTAATGATGGGTTCCAGACGGGAGTTTTCCGGTTGCAGGCGGATGTGGTCGTTTTCCCGGTAGTAGGTTTTGACGGTGGCTTCATCTCCCAGCAGGGCCACGACGATATCCCCGTTGCGCGCCGTGGACTGCTGCCGGACAATGACATAGTCCCCGTCCATTATTCCGGCTTCGATCATGCTGTCCCCGCGCACGGTGAGGATGAAAACGTCGTCGCTGCGGATGAAGTCCAGGGGCAGAGGGAAAGTGTCCTCAATGTTTTCAGCCGCCAGGACAGGCTCGCCGGCGGCCACCCGCCCCACCACCGGCACGTTAATTGTCTTTTTCCGGCAGAGGGGGTCATTTTCGTCCACGATTTCAATGGCTCGGGGTTTGGAGGGATCACGACGGATGTAGCCTTTTTTCTCCAACTTGTTCAAATGGTTGTGTACGGTAGAGGTGGAACTGAGGCCTACCGCCTGACCGATTTCCCTCACCGAGGGCGGATAACCGCGGGTGCGGATTTTCTTTTTGATAAATTCCAGAATTTCAATTTGTTTGGGGTGCAGGTCTTCGTACAAAAAAGCCACCTCCGTTTTTGTCCGTAGTTAAATTATACCAGCTTTCAGAAGGATATGCAAACACAAGTTCGCTTTTTCCTGCTAAAAGCGGTGCTAACGCCGGAATTTTCCCACACCGGTAAGCAGGCATACTGCCAGCAGGGCGGCTAAGGTGTCGACCAAAAGGTCGGATATTTCCGGCGTTCGTCCAGGCACGAAAGACTGGTGGAATTCATCGCTCAGGCCGTAGAGAAAGGCGGTGAGGATGGTCAGAGGTCCTTGCCTCTTCCGGAAAGAAAAATAGAGGAGGAGGCCGAGGACGAAATAGAGAAAGCCGTGACCGATGATTTCGTTGACGACAGGAAGGTCGGAAAGTTCGCGACCGGTGAGAGAGGAAAGGTAAAAAATAGCTCCCATCCACAAGAGGGAGAGGCATCGGAAAACTGTTATCACTGAAAGAACCCTCCTGACGTCCTCCCCCAAATGAATTTGGGGGCATCCTAAAGTGAGGAAGGCTTTTAGTGGGGAGGGGTTGGATAATCTGCCGGCCTTGAGAGGGCGAGTGAGCATGTTACCTAAGGCGTTAAAGGGATTAAGTCGTCCTGCAAACTGTTTAGCTTAGGCCGGAGCCTAAGCGAGGACGGTGAGAAAAAATCCCACAGTAGCTTGACACTATCAGATTTGGCGATGGATTTTTCTTCCTTGAGAATTTCCAGTACAATTTTAGCCTTAAGCTCAGCCGGAATATTATTTCTGTCCAAGCGACTGGCGCCGAGAAGAGGACGGCCACGGCAAGAGACGTTTTTCTCCCTATGTGCTAGCCAGGCGGCAGGAATTTGGTGCATTTTTCACGAATTTGTAGCAGGAATTTGGTGTATTTTTCACGAATTTATTATAACAGTATTACAATGCAACCCAGGAATTCGAGGGTGTGAGAGGGAGGTGAGCTGAGTCAGGAACTTTGCACTCTCTGGGCTTTTTTGAAGGAACCAAAAAAAGAAGAGGAGGGATAAGATTTGGCGGCTCAGCTTTTGTTGGGGAAACCTCTCGCGGAGAAGATCCGGGCGGAGGTTACCAAGGAAGTCGAGGAGCTTAAGGCCAAAGGGGTCGAACCTTTCTTAGTCGCGGTGCAGGTGGGTGAAAACGAGGCTTCGCGGGTATACACTAACGCCCAGAGGAAAAACGCCGAGGCCTGCGGGATCAAGTACGAGCTTCAGGAGCTGCCCGCCACCACCACTCAAGAGCAGCTGCTCAAGCATATTGCTTCTCTCAACGCCGATCCCAAGGTGACGGGGATCATCCTTCAGATGCCTCTTCCCCCGCACATCGATGCCAAGGTGTGCCAGTGGAGTATTGCCTACGAGAAGGACGTCGAGGGTGTCACCCCCACGAACATGGGCTTGGTCTCTTTCGGAAAGCCCCGCCTTGCTCCGTGCACCGCGCTGGGAGCCTACGAGCTCATCAAGTCGACTGGTGTGGACATCTACGGGAAGGAAGTAGTTGTTGTCGGGCACAGCGACATCGTAGGGAAGCCGGCGGCGCTCCTCTTGCTGAACAGCTTCGGGACGACGACGATTTGCCACATCGCCACTGGGCAGCGCGGCCACACGGAGATGCACGTGCGCCGGGCCGAAATCCTTGTAGTCGCAGTAGGGGTGCCGCACCTGATTAAGGGCGACTGGATCCGGGAAGGGGCCATTGTGGTAGATATCGGGATTAACACCACCAAGGACGGCAAGATCGTGGGCGACGTGGAGTTTGAAGTGGCGAAGGAGAAGGCTTCCTGGATTACTCCTGTGCCCGGCGGCGCCGGTACGGCCACGACGGCCATCTTGATGAAGAACACGGTAGAGGCTGCCAAGTGGCAGCTCGAAAAAAGGCAGTAAGAACTTGTTCTCGCAGAACTGGGCCCTTTGTGGCCCAGTTTTCTGTGTCCGTCTTTTTAGGAGCGGGTAGGTATGGTTCGCCACGAAAACCCCCTCAGAGAAACTTCAGCAGGTGGGAGTAGATTAAGACGTAACCCTGGCACTCAAGGAGGGCCCTGCCTTTTGCTGCTTCCCGGACAAGGTCAAAGCAAGGAAAGGATTTCCGCCGGCGACATGAGGGGGATCCCACCGCAGCAACCTGCCGGGAAATGTTTCTTGTTGCCCGTCACGATGGCCTCGGCCCTGCCCGCCACGGCAGCCTCCCCGAACATCAGATCGCCGGCATCCAGCAGCGCGATCCTGAGGGGCGGCGCAACAACCCCCAGGCCTTCGAAACGGATGAAGTCCAGGAGCGCTTTTACGTCTTCCTACGCAAACCCGAACCGCATGGTTCCTTTACTCCCTTCCTTATATCACATTTGTGTCACCGTTATCAAGAATTGATGACGCCTCGTCCGTATCAAGATTCAGTAGATGCTTTTTCCAAAAAATTTTTTGTCCTGAGACCTCACCAAGCGTAGGGTGTTAATCAGGGATTATTTTGTATTATTGCTTCTTTTTACCATTAAACCAAAACTCTCTGCTCTCTCCCTTATCGACTTCTTCCGGGTGCTACCCCACCAAAAATCTGGTACTATGCCGTACTGCCTCGCGTAATACATGCTTCACCCATGGCCGCCCCCCATATGGCCCTTCTAAGGCCGGTATGTTTACCCGCAGCCATTTCTCTTAGTCTTCTTCCTTGTACTTCTCTCTTACCGGGCCTTTTACCACCTCTCTTATCTTCTCTACCTCTACAGGCCACCGCCAAACGTATCCCGCCAGTCTACCATCGGCCTTCGCCGCTAATACCCGCGCCATCCGGTCGCCTCCTTCTATCGTCCACCGCGCTCCTAACCGCTTCATCCGCCACGCTATGTTGTGCTGAACATCGAGTAAAATTATTTCGGGATAAGGAAGGAGTAACACAAAAAAGAAGAACCTCACTCCGAGTGGGAAAGAACCAAAGACAAATGGAGGGGAGTGAGGTTCAATGAGAAAAGTGTTCAAGGAAATCATACCGCAAGAAAGGTTTCACATTCAAGGACCTGGTCATGGAAATCATTTTAATTTTAGGCGAGAAGCTGGCAAAAGCACTTAACATGTTGCTTGGAGGACTTGATGACG
>JASUSC010000015.1 GCA_030446285.1 Eubacteriales bacterium
ATGTTTTATCAGAAAAGTTTGAAGGGAGGGAAAAATTTTTTGCCTAACGGCAGGAATTTCTAAAAAAGCGTCGAATATGTTTTATCAGAAAAGTTTGAAAGGAGGTATTTATGAAGATGGCGAACTTTGAAGAGTTGGCACAGGCTGTATTGGATGGTGATGAAACCAAGGTGGTGGAAATCACCAAGAGTTTACTGAGCAGTGGAGTGGACCCGATGGAAGTAATAAATAAGGGTCTGATGGCGGGGATGGACAAAGTTGGTGTGCTGTTCAAGAATAACGAGATGTTCGTGCCGGAAGTCCTGATGTCGGCCGACGCGATGAAAGCGGGAATGGAAGTGATAAAAGAGGCAGCCCAGCAGGGCGCTGAAGTGCCGTCCCTGGGTACGGTCGTGATGGGAACCGTCGAAGGGGACCTGCACGATATCGGTAAAAACTTGGTGAACATGATGCTGGAGACCAACGGTTTCAAGGTACACGACCTGGGCGTGGACGTCAAAACGGATCAATTCATAGAGGCGGTAAAACAGCACCAGGCAAACATTCTGGGCATGTCTGCTCTGCTGACCACCACCATGTTGAATATGAAGACGGTCATCGATGCTCTGGCCGCCGCCGGGCTGAGGGACAAGGTAAAGGTGGTCGTTGGTGGTGCGCCTATCAGCCAGAAATTTGCGGATGAAATCGGAGCAGATGGGTACGCTCCCGATGCGGGCGCGGCAGTCGAGCTCTGCAAGCGTCTCTTAGGGAAATAGTCGAGTTGAGTTTAGGACGGTCGGCCAGGACGGGGTAGACGGACCTGAGGGTGGATGAGCCTCAGGGAAACAAATGCGATTTATAAAGAGAGGAGGACCCCTAATGGAGTATAAGCCCGTTAAAACCTTCAGTGAGCTGGCGGTCAAATCCCTTGATGATTTCGTATACGGGGTTGCGCCCCATCCCGTGAAAGCGAAGAACGGGATGGTGATCGGCGGCGGAACAGTTTATCCCGAGGTCAATATGACCCTCCCGCCGATGAAAATTGAGGAAAGCACCATGCCTGAAGTCAGAAAGCAGTACGAGGAAATGTTCGAAGGTATTTTAAAGAGGGCACATGAGCTGCACGCTCCGGGCGTCGTTTTGGAAGTAGAACTGCTCCCAGAAACCACTATAGTGCCGGAGTGGGGGCATGAGATTATTAAAATACTCTTGGATAAGATGAAGGACTATGAAGCAAAATCTGGGTTAAAAAGCCTCGTAAGGGTCACTCCAAATGACGTCAGGGAAATGATGAGACCGCCCTTGATGAGAAGCGGAAAATACTTGGATAGTATATTAACCACCTTTGAGAAGTGCGCCGCGGATGGAGGAGGCGCGGCAATTCTTTCGATCGAATCGACAGGTGGCAAGGAACTTCATGACGATGCGCTAGTTAACTGTGATATCAGAAAAGTCATTTTTGCTCTTGGTGTATTGGGTATCAGGGATATGAGATTCCTCTGGTCACACATTGTGCAGATTGCCCAAAAGACAGGCGCCATACCGGGAGGCGATACGGCCTGCGGTTTTGCCAATACTGCTTTTGCCCTGGCAGAGCAGGGAATGATTCCCAGGGTGTTTGCAGCAGTAGATAGGGTGGCGTGCGTCCCCAGGAGCCTGGCAGCAGTGGAAATGGGAGCTGTAGGTCCCGACAAAGACTGTGGATATGAGGGTCCATACCTGAAGGCCATCGCGGGTATACCGATTTCTATGGAAGGTAAGACAGCAGCGTGCGCTCACTTGAGTAATCTGGGTAACATTGCCGCCTGCCTTTGCGATCTGTGGAGCAACGAATCCGTCCAGAACGTCAGGCTGTTGAGCGCATATGCTCCCGTAGTATACACGGAACAGCTCATCTATGACTGCCGCTTGATGAACGAAGCGGCGGCGGACGGACGCGAATATGCTCTGAAGATGCGGGATTGGCTGGCCAGGTCCGACTTCAAGTATGACCCGCAGGCATACGTTTTGAGGCCGGACATAGTGCTGGAGATCAGCCAGGAACTGGTCAAGGAGAAGGACGCTTTTGTGGCGACAAAGAAGGCGGCTGCTCTAGCGGTTGAAGTCATCAAGCGGGGGATTGCCAAGGGAGAACTAATGGTGTCTCCGCGCGAGAAGAAATGGCTGGACCTCATGAGCTCCCAGATTGAGAGAATACCCGACGATGAAGAGAAATTCTGGCATGAGATCCAGAAGGAAGCGGATCTCACTAAGTGGAGACCCGAGGAATATGGCTTGAAGGTGACAAAATAAACTAGAGGTAGTGAAAGAAGCTGTTGGGGAGGCCTGCTCTGGCTTGAAAGCGAGCGGCTAAAGGTGCGCGCAAGCCGAGCAGGCCCAAAAAATGTGAATACGCTATGGTGCGAGTGAAAGTTAAACTTGCTGTTCTCCAAAATCTGTGTTATAATCTTCAATAGGCAGGTAATACCAATAAAGCGCGGGAGGAGGATGTTAAATGCTCATTGTCGGGGAATTGATAAATTCAAGCCGTAAACCCATTGCTCAAGCCATAGAAGCACGGGATGAAGCTTTCCTTAAAGATCTGGCGGTAAAGCAGGTAGAGGCTGGAGCTAACCTGGTGGATGTAAATTGCGCTGTTGCCCTGGACCGTGAGCCCGAGGTTATGGAGTGGCTGGTGGGTATTATCCAAGAAGTGGTGAATGTGCCCTTATGTATCGATAGCCCTAACGCCGCGGCCCTAGAAGCTGGACTTGCACGTCATAAAGGGAAAGCTATGATTAACTCCATCACCGGGGAGAAAAAGCGTCTGGAAGGCACACTCCCGCTGGTAGTTAAATATAAGCCTTGGGTCGTCGCCTTGTGTATGGACGATGCCGGGATGCCGAATTCAGCGGAAGATCGCATCCGGGTGGCTGACAACCTGGTGAGCGCTCTGGTAGAGGCAGGTGTCCCTGAAGAAGATATTTATCTTGACCCGCTAATTAAGCCGGTGGGGGTTAGTGCTACTGCGGGGATAGAAGTTCTGGAAGCTACGCGAGCTCTGCGGAAGAAGTATCCCAAGGTGCACGTTATCTGCGGCCTTACTAATATCTCTCATGGATTGCCAGTGAGAAAAGTTTTGAACCGTGCGTTTGCAGTTATGTGCGTGGAAGCTGGAATGGATGCCTTTATTGTGGACCCGTTGGATCGTCATCTTATGTCCCTCCTCGTGGCGGCTAGAGCTTTGGCAGGACAGGATCAAAACTGCTTGCAATACATTAAGGCCGCCCGTGCCGGTAAATTGGTAGCAGAATAATAATGGGGACCGTTAGACAGCTGCAGCAGAAGTGCCTGCTGCAGCTTTTTTGTGCGCCCGGCGCAGTTGTGTTTGGAGCAAAAGAGAAGTTCTTCTCAGGCAAATAAGGCACTGTCCATAATCCGGGAGCGGCAGAATGGGGATTTGCAGCCCGCATGGCGCCTTCGCCTTCATCGGCCCTCAGGGCCGTCTATGAGGCTGGTAAACGAACAAGAGGCACTTTCCGCCTTTGAAGCTTTGGATGCCAAGTGGCAGGCCAAATATCCCTTGCAAGGGCGTAACGGAGAAGTGGACGACGAAGGTGCACGACTGGGGATTAATCTTAGTCCAGCTAATTATCCTCTTCGGTAACCGGGTAGAGCGTTTACCTATAAAGTGCCTAAAGAAGTTTGTGCAAAAATCTTGATAGATCCTCATCAGAAACCACCCCCTAAAAATTTTACTTCCTGATAAAGGGCGGCAGCCGAACCCCTCCCCAAAGGCTTTGCTACCCATATAAACATAAAAAAGCCTTTTGGAGCTCTCTCCAAAAGGCTTTATCGCTATTGATGCAACACTGCATCTTTCTTAATTCCTATTCTTGCCATACTTAATCCTTCTCTCTTCGGTAAAGCAAAGCCAATCCTTCTAGATCAAGGCCATCGTATATTCCTGTAGTGGTTCCCAGAATAAAACCTCCCCTAGCTGAAAGCTTTTTGGCAAAACTTCTCACTTCTTCTCTGCTTTCTGGATGTTTAGCCATTTTTAAATCTTCCACCGTTAAATGGCCCCAAAGGCAAAGAGCTTTTCCAACTTCTTCTCTTGTTTCTTTAATGTCCATCCCCGAGTCTCGGTCAAGACAATGCACTCCATCAAATCCTGCTTTTATTATGTCTGCAAGCACTTGCCGGTAATTCCCGTCAGAATGGAAAAAAGCCACTAAGTTTTGCTTTTTTATTTCTTCCACCAACCGAGTGTAGGAAGGAAAAAAATACTCCCGTAAAAACTTAGGATTTACATACAGCCCTTGCTTAAAGGCTATGTCATCCGCTAAAACAACTCCGTTTATTCCTCTTTGTGCTAACTCTTTTATTTTTCGACGATTTGTGTTTTCTACTTTTTCTACCAACTCTAAAACTTCTTGCGGAGATTTTTTTAGCAAGCTGAAAAACTTGTTTAACCCTAAGAAGCGAAGTCCCACTTCAAAAGGACCGTCGAGAATTGCAAAAATAAACAAGGAGGTAGCTGCCCATTTTTCTAAGTCTGGAAAAACCAACTCAGAGACTTGAGGAATTTCATTTCCTTTTTTAAGGGGAGCGATTGTCACTATATCCAATTCGAGCCACTTAATAAACTCATATCTCTCTTCAAAACCTATCGACTGTTTGTTTAAAGTTTTTGCGATAACGTTATCTTCAATAATTAACTCTCCTTTGACGACGTCTTCCACTGGCTCTTGCTTTATTGTTTTATACACCCTTTCCCTGGATAAACTCATCTTTTTTTCTCCTGCCTAAAACTTTAATTTTTTAGCAAATACCTCGGGGAACTCCTTTACAGCGCAAAGCTCAATATACTGAATTTGCTGGGACAGTTCTACTGCCCTTTGATATTCCTCCGCTGACAGAAGGGCAATTTTAGCTCCCACACCGGCGGCGTTACCGATTCCTTTTATTTTGCTTTCCAGCTCAGGAGGAATTAAGCCAATTTTGCAAGCACTGCGAGGAGTAAGATAGTTTCCAAAAGCTCCTGCCAGCAAAACTTCGCTAATGTCTTCCACTTTGGCACCATAGGCTTCTAAAAGTATTTCTATCCCTGCAGCAATTGCTCCTTTGGCTAGCTGCAGCTCCCGGATGTCTTTTTGGGTAATATATACCGGCTGACCTGTTGCTGTGTTTTCCTCCAGCACAAACGACCAACTACCGTCCTGCTGAACAATTCGGTCTCTGTACTTTTTACCTAACTCATTGGTTATCTGATCTGGCGGTAATAGCTTCCCATTCCTGTCAATAATTCCTACTTCCAAAAGCCCGGCTATCACATCCAAAAGTCCTGACCCACAAATCCCTCGAGGCAAGTCTCCTCCAATGACGGTGTACTTATATTCTTCGCCAAGATAGACGTGGTCAATAGCCCCTTCTGCTCCTCGCATCCCACACGTGATCCGAGCTCCTTCAAAGGCGGGGCCAGCCGCTGTGGAACAGGCCAAAAGACGCTCCGCCGTTCCTAGGACTATTTCCCCATTGGTGCCAATATCAATTAAAAGCCTGAGCTTATCCCCCCGATCCATTTCTGCAGCCAAAGCTGCTCCCACCGTATCGGCTCCCACAAATCCTGCTATATTGGGAAGTACAAAAACTTTTCCTACTTCATTTATTGTAATTTTTAACTCCTTAGCGTCTACAATCACTGGTTCTTTTACCACAGGTACGTAAGGAGCCTTTGCCACATATTCGGGATGAATCTTTAAAAACAAGTGGTGCATGGTGGTATTTCCAACAATGGTAAGAGCATAGATGTCCTCTGGCTTATATCCTACTTGCTTCGTGGCTTTGACAATTAAATCGTTGATTTCGTTAATAACTTCCTCGTGTAATTTTAAAAGCCCATCTTTTTCGTGAGAAGCAAAGGTTATGCGGGTAACAACATCCGCACCATATTTGGTTTGAGGATTTAGAGATGAAACATGAGTCAGCTCTTGCCCGGTATTTAAATCCATAAGATAGCCAACAATGGTTGTAGTGCCAATGTCAACAGCCATCCCCAATAATTTGTCACTTGTATCCCCGCTTTCAACCCCCAAGACTTCATCTCCTACTACTACAGCGGTAATTTTAAAGTTGCTTCCCCGGAGTTTTTTAGGTAGCTCTTGCAAAAGCCCAAGACTCGTCCTTCCGTCTTTGTACCCCAGACTTTCTTTTAGCCTAGTCCAGTCAGAGCGATGGTCTTCTAACGTAGGATTTGGTAACTCCACGTACACTTTTTTGATTGAAGGATTAGCCTTTATTTGCCGACTTACCCCTTCGATTAAAATTAGGTGTTTTTGCTCTTTTTTGCTAGTATCAACTATTAAATCTCCTTTTACTTTCGTAGAACAGGCTAGTACCTCTTCTTCCGCTCCATCTTTTCCGATAATTTTTACTTTACACTTTTTGCATTTGCCAACACCGCCACAGGGAAAATCAAATTCTATCCCGTTTTCAGCAAATACCTCCATCAAGGTTTTATTTTCTTCTACCTGAACTTCAATATTTTCTGGGATTATTTTTACTTTGTATTTGTTCACGGCAACTCCCCACCTTCGAATATAGTTTACTAAAACGAACCCATAATTCTATACTTACAGATAAGATAACATGTAACTTATTTAGCGTCAAGACTAATTCTCTGAATTGTGTAGAAAGACCAGAGTTTCGTTCCCAATACTTTGAGAAGGGGTAAATGGTTGTTTCTTCCCGCGTAGTTGATTTTGTCTGGGATTATCTAAAAGGCCTTTCTCAGGCTTTTTTATTTTTCTTTCTCGAACTTTTCTATGAGCAGGAAAAAAGGACATAATAATGAGTAGTACCTGAATTAAAAATGGAAAAAAGAAGGAGGCGAGTCTCTTGGTCACTGCTGGCCGTGAGAAAAAGCTTGCTTTGGAATTAAAAAGTGCCTGGGAAAAGATGTCGGGCCGGGAAAAAAAAGAGGCCATGGGTTTGGGAGAAGAATACAAGGAGTTTTTGGGGCGGGCCAAAACAGAACGGGAAGCGGTAACCGAAATAGTTGAGGTGGCCCGCAAAAAAGGATTTGTTGATCTTACAGAGCGCACTGGCGGAGAAGGCCGCCGGCGGCGTCGCCTCCGGGCTGGCGAAAAATTTTTCTGGATTTTCCGGCAAAAATGTTTGGCCCTGGTTATTGTGGGTGAAGAGCCCTTGGAGAAAGGGGTCAACCTGATAGGAGCTCATCTGGACGCTCCCCGGCTGGACCTGAAACCCTGCCCGCTGTATGAAGAGCAAGGGCTGGCCCTTTTCAAAACCCATTACTACGGTGGCATCAAAAAGTACCAGTGGCTGACGGTGCCTCTCGCCCTGCACGGGAGGGTTATAAAAAGCGACGGGTCAGTCCTTGACCTGACGATAGGTGAAAAAGAGGGAGAACCGGTTTTCGTCATTACCGACCTCCTTCCCCACCTGGCCAAGGACCAGATGGATAAAAAAATGCGGGAAGCTATACCGGGAGAGAATCTAAATATCCTGGTGGGGAATATGCCGGCGGAAGACCCGGAAGGGAAAGAGAAGGTAAAGAAGGCGGTGCTGGAGTATCTCTACCAGGAGTACGGGATGGTAGAAGAAGATTTTGTTAGCGCGGAAATTGAGGCTGTTCCCGCCGGTAACCCCAAAGATGTAGGATTTGATCGCAGTATGATAGGCGGTTACGGTCAGGACGACCGCATTTGCACTTTCGCTGCTTTGAAAGCCCTGCTTGCCGTAGCGGAAGAAAACCCGGCCCGGACGGCGGTGGCCCTTTTTGTGGACAAGGAAGAAATAGGCAGCACCGGCAGCACAGGTGCCCGCAGTTCCTTTTTAGAAAACTTTCTTGCTGAACTGATTGCTCTAGCAGAGGGCAGCTACGACGGTTTGCTGCTAAAGCGGACCCTCGCAAACACCAGAGCCATTTCCGCCGATGTCAATGCTGCTTTCGATCCCACCTATCCCGAAGTAATGGATAAACTGAATGCTCCCCGACTGGGTTACGGCGCGGTGGTAACCAAATACACCGGTGCCGGCGGTAAATATTCCACCAGCGACGCCGATGCGGAATACATGGGCTTTATCCGCAACCTCTTTAACGAGAAGGGAGTGGTATGGCAGACGGGAGAATTAGGGAAGGTGGATCAAGGCGGAGGTGGAACTATTGCCCAGTTCCTGGCCCGCTATACCATGCAGGTAGTGGATATAGGGGTTCCCCTCCTCTCCATGCACTCACCTTTTGAAGTGGCCAGCAAGGCCGATTTGTACATGGCCTGGAAAGGGTACCGAGCCTTTTTCTTAACCAGGGGATAAAAGGTGCAAATTTCTAGGGCTGCTGCTTTTTGCAGCAGCCATTTTGCTGTTTATTTCTGGCCAAGATAGGGTTTATAATTGGTGGTGAAGTCTTTGTCGGGGGTGGGGAGATGGAAGCAATTCATCTGTGGTTCAACAAAGTATTGTCTTTTCTACACCTTGACCCTGCTGAAATTCTCTGGAAGGCCTTGAAAATTATCATTGTGCTGGTGGTAGCCTGGATTGGGAAAAAGATAGGCTACTGGTTTATCAACCGGACAGTAAAAACGTCCATCCGGGCACCTGTTGTCGAGGAGAAAAGGGCCTTCACTCTGCGCACAGTGCTGCGCAGTGTAGTCCGCTATACCATTTATTTTCTGGCCTTCTATCAGATTGCTTCGATTATTACCCCCAGGACCGGCGCCATCCTGGCCGGGGCCGGCATTGCCGGTTTGGCTTTGGGTTTTGGGGCTCAGCGCTTGGTGCAGGATATGATTAGCGGCTTTTTCATCCTCATGGAAAATCAGTTTGCCGTAGGTGAATATGTGAAGATAGGAACCTTCGAGGGCGTGGTGGAAGAAATAGGTTTACGAACAACGAAAATACGCCAATTGGGTGGAGAGATCCACCTCATTCCCAACGGGCAGATAAAAGAGGTAACCAATTACAGCCGGGGCAACGTCAGAGCCACAGTGGATATAGGGGTGGCGCCCCAGGAGAAAGTGGAACGTGTTCTGGCGGCTCTGGAGAAAGCGGTGGAAGAAGTAAAGAGGGACATGGCGGAGGTTATCATCGAAGGCCCCCATGTGTTAGGGGTGGTGAATCTTACTCCCACGGAGATGACGCTGCGAATTGTTGCCTGCACCAAGCCCCTGGAGCAGTGGGCGGTGGAAAGAGAAATCCGGCGGCGGGTCAAAAGGGCCTTTGAAGAAGCGGGTATTGGTGGGGGAGTTGGTGAGAAGGCAGAGGCCTAACCCTTGTTGACAGAGCTAAAGAGGACAAATAAAATAGGCGTAGATTGCTGGAAACGGGGTGGGGGCATGGAAATAAAGAAGTTTCGTCTTGGCGACATCGTGCAGATGAAAAAAACACATCCCTGCGGCAGCGACCGCTGGGAGATTCTCCGCACAGGAATGGATTTCCGGATCAAATGCTTAGGCTGCGGTCGAATGGTAATGCTCCCCCGCGTAAAATTTGAGAAAAGCGTCCGCCGGGTGGTGGGCAGCGTTTTAGACGGGGAAAACAACGAGAAATAAAAGGAGCGAAGGAAAATGCAGATAGGCATTGTCGGTTTACCCAACGTGGGCAAGTCTACAATATTTAACGCCATTACCAGAGCCGGGGCGGAGGCTGCCAATTACCCTTTCTGCACCATCGAACCAAACGTAGGGGTAGTGGAAGTTCCTGACGAACGGTTGCCGGTGCTGGCGAGTATCTTTAAGCCGCAGAAGGTTACGCCAGCGGTAACTCGTTTTGTTGACATAGCCGGCCTGGTGCGAGGGGCCAGTCAGGGAGAAGGACTGGGCAATAAGTTCCTCCACCATATCCGGGAAGTGGATGCTGTCTGCCATGTGGTCCGCTGTTTTAACAACCCGGATGTCACCCACGTGGAAGGTTCGGTAAATCCACGTCGGGATATCGAAACCATTAACACCGAGTTGATTCTGGCCGATCTGGAGACGGTAGAGCGGCGAATGGAGAAGACGCGAAAAATGCTGAAAACAGGCGAAAAGAAATATCAGCAGGAAATGGAGCTTTTGGAAAAAGTGCAGCAGGCGTTGAACGAAGGGCTTCCCGTCAGAGCCCTGCCACTTACGGAGGAAGAAAAAGAAATCCTCCGCGAACTGCACCTGCTCACGGAAAAACCCGTCCTCTACGTGGCCAACGTGGGGGAGGAAGACCTGCCTGATGGGGAAGGAAATCCCCATGTGGCAGCGGTGAGGGAAATTGCTGCTGCTGAGGGCGCAGAGATGGTGGTAGTCTGCGGCCGCATAGAGGCGGAAATTGCCGAAATTGATGACCCGCAGGAACGGCAAGCTTTCCTGGCCGACCTGGGGTTGACCGATGCGGGCCTAAATCGGCTGATAAGAGCCGGCTACCGGCTGCTGGGGCTTATCACCTTTTTCACCGGCGGCGAACAGGAAGTGAGGGCTTGGACCATCAAAAAAGGGACGAAAGCTCCTCAGGCCGCCGGAAAGATTCACAGCGACTTTGAGCGGGGATTTATCCGGGCGGAAATTATTTCTTATGAACAACTGGTAGCCGCGGGGTCCATGGCCCAGGCAAGGGAAAAAGGACTCGTTCGTTTAGAAGGTAGAGATTATGTCATGCAGGACGGCGACGTGGCCTATTTCCGGTTTAACGTGTGAATTTGAAGAGGAAACATGGATTTTAGCGAAAACTACTTGCTCGTCTCGGGGGACAGGAAATCGAGAGCACCGCCTACGGTAGATAAACGAAAGGGTTTTATCTTTGAAAGGGATGTCTAAGGGCAAATCAGGGCTAAGAAAGAATTTCATCCTTATCCAATTCTCACCGGGGATGAAAGAAGGTTCTTCTTTCTGGTTAAGTTTGATTGACGCTCGGCTGCGGCTGTGATATAATAAGGCAGCGTAATAGTTATTTATCCCTGCTCTGTCCGGCGAGGCAGGGCCGTAAGTCCGAAGGGAGGTGCAGCAATGCGCAGCTACGAGGTGATGTTCATTGTCAAGCCCGATCTTTCTGAGGAGGAGACGACAGCGGTCATTGAAAAGTTTAAGAACCTTATCGTCAAACATGGCGGGGAGGTTACGGCCGAGGATCGCTGGGGTCTCCGCAAGCTGGCCTACGAAATTCAGAAGTACCGCGAGGGTTATTACGTGGTCATGAAGTTTAAGGCGCCGGCTGAGTTTTCCCGGGAACTGGATCGGGTGTTGCGCATTACCGATGAGGTCATGCGTCACATAATTATTCGCGAAGACGAGTAGGTTTTATGGAAAAGATATCCCGGGGCGGTGGCAGTATGTTGAACCGGATTATTCTCATTGGGCGGTTGACCAGGGATCCGGAGCTACGTTATACCCCACAGGGGAGACCGGTGAGCTCTTTTACCCTGGCTGTGGACCGTCCTTTCCGGAATCAGCAGGGGGAAAGGGAAACGGACTTCATCCCCATTGTGGTCTGGGGACCGCAGGCGGAAAACTGCGCCCAGTATTTGAAAAAAGGGAAACTGGCGGCGGTGGAAGGCCGGCTCCAGTTCCGCTCTTTTGAAGGGAATGACGGTATCAGACGGAAAGTTGTCGAAGTGGTCGCCGAGAATGTCCGTTTCTTAAGTCCCAGGGAAGATTCTGTCGCCACGGTTCCGGCTGTGGAGGATTTTGGTACGGCAGTGGACTTTGACAGCGACGATGAAGTCCCCTTTTAATTGAGGTGGAAGGGTAAAGGAGGGAGTTGCGGGTGAAGAAGGAACGGGGACGCAAACCGCGCCGCCGAGTGTGCGGTTTTTGTATGGATGGAATTCAAGCTATTGATTATAAAGACGTCGCCCGTCTGAAGAAGTATATTACCGAACGGGGCAAGATTTTACCCCGCCGGATTTCCGGCAACTGTGCTAAGCATCAGCGGCAGTTGACGGTGGCAATTAAAAGAGCACGCCAGATGGCTTTGTTACCCTTTGTTATCGAGTAATTTTTATCGACAGGGAGAGGAAAAGGTTGCTGGCTTGACCGGCAGCCTTTTCGTTTATCGGCGATTTTACTCTTTTTCTCCAGAATTAGCCCCTGGCGCCAAGAAGGAAAACACCCCCTTTCTGACGAATACCTTATTGTTAATCGCAAAGAAAAGGGTGACGAAAACGTCATATGGAACGCCAGCAGGTGGATATTACTCGCAATATCAAAGCCATCGAATGGCTGAAAGCGGAGCTGGTTTCGGCTCTGTCTTACCTGTTTCGGGCCACGGTCAAGGGTGGCGAAGAGATGATCCTGGATGCTCTGGCCTCCCTGACAGTTCTGACTTATGTCTTGGCGCGGCGACTGGGCTTTAGTTTTGCCCGTCTGGACATGCAGGTGGACCGGCGCCTGCAGGATGGGGTGGAAAAAGGATACGAAGCGGAGACGTGGTTCGGGGATCTTTCGGCGCTGAGAGAATACCGGCGGAAAAGTATGAGGTGAGGCTTTTTGTTTTTGAATAGAGAAAAAATCAGGTTGTTGCTTATTACTGCTACTGTTCTCTTCCTCGCCTGGCTGGTTTTCCACCTGCCGGTTGGGGGCAATCTGGTGGTATTTCTTTGGGTTGCCGGCAACATTCTCCTCTGGGCCCAGGGCGGCCCGGTACCCTTTTTTGTCTCCCAGGGGGCTACCGCTCTATCGGCATGGACGGCGGGGGTTGAAATTAAAGATTTGGTTCTGTTTTTGCTCCTCTACGCTTTTCCCGCCGCCGTTGGCGGAAGAGAACTAAAGCGGGAGGATAAAATTAGGTTGCTGCGGGTGCCAGGAGCAGTCGCTCTGGCTGTACTCACGGCGGTGCTTTTTCTTGTTTTCTGGGATCAGGAAAAAATGGCGGCCATTAAAACCAACTTTTTTGTCCGGCCGGAGGAAGTACTGGTCCAGCTGCAGCAGAGCGGAATGGTAAATCTCCTGGGTCAAAAAGGGGCTTCAACCGAGGATTTGCAAACCCTGGCCGAAGAAATTTCGCGTTTTCTGGCCACTTTTTACTATCTTCTTCCCGGATTTTCTGTGGTGTGGCAGAGCCTGTTTATCCTGGCAGCCTTTTATTTCGCCGCTTATGTTTTTCGACGTTGGTCCGCAGAGAGGGTCGGGCAGTTTCCTGCTTTTTCTTCCTGGCGGCTTTCCTGGCCCTTTCTCTGGCTCTTTATCGCCGGCATTATTTTAGAACTCGCCGGTTCCTACTTTTCTCTCTTTACCGTCCAGACATTAGGGCGCAATCTGCTGGTAGTAGCCGTTCCCCTTTTTATTGCCGCCGGTGGGGCGGTGTTGGCCGGCCTCTGGCAGCAGGGCAGGCTGGGAAGGGGGATGAAGGTATTCCTCGTCCTGATAGGGGTGCTCTTGCCCCAGGGATTGCTTATTCTTCTCCTTCTGCTGGGACTTTTTGACCCTTATGTGGACTTTCGCCGCCGGCGATCCGGTGGGACTATAGGAGGGTGAAAAGATGAAGGTTATCCTGAAGCAGGATGTGAAAAAGTTAGGGAAAAAAGGAGATGTGGTGGAAGTAGCGGAAGGGTACGCCCGCAACTACCTCTTGCCGCGCGGCTTGGCGGTGGAGGCCTCGGCCGGAAATCTGAAAACTCTGGAAAAACAGAAGGAAGCGGAACAGAGGAGAAGAGAGGAAGAAAAGGCTGAGGCTTTGCGGATAGCGGAAAAGTTGAAGGAAATTACGGTAGTTGTCCACGGTAAGGCCGGGGAAAACGGCCGTCTCTTCGGTTCGGTAACGGCCAAAGATGTGGCGGAAGCTTTGGCTAAGGATTTCGGGATAAAAATTGACCGCCGCAAGATGCAACTGGAAGAGCCAATAAAGGCGGTGGGCGTTTATTATATTCCCGTTCGCCTGCACGCCGAGGTAGAAGCTACGGTCAAAGTGCACGTGAACGGGTAAGGGGAAATTCCAGTGAAAAGCGGAGAAGATTAGGATTCTTCTAAGGGGAGAGAACAACGCTTATGAAAAACTTTCTCGAGAAATTCTTACCCTGGGAAAAGGGAGAGCAGAGCCGGTTTTCGGAAACGGAACAACTGAAAAGGCAGGTAACGGCCCTCTTTACTCTCATTACCAACCTCATGGGACCGGACAAGCTGGTCTTAAAGGCCAGCAAGCTGGATGCTCTTCATCTCATGCGTTCGGAAGTGCTGGAAGAAAGGGTTCTTGCCCTGCAGCGAATAGTGTTTGAAGATCCTACCATTGATCAGTTGCCAACTTTGGAGACCGTTCCAGCCATTCTGGATGAGATCGAAGAAGAGATAGCCGATATCATTGCTCGGAAAACGGTTGAAGATAAACTGGAGAAAAAAATTGCCGAGCGCATGCAGCAGCGACACGAGGAATACATAAAAGAAATTAAAATGCAAATTCTCCGGGAAAACAGCGGTCCGGAAAATCCCCAGACGTTGAAGAAACTGGCCCGACTGGAAAAATTGGAACAGAAAAAACTTGCCCGCTCGGCCATGGAAGTTCTCCGGCCCACTTCCACAGCCGAAATTGTGGGCCAGGAGAGGGCGGTCCAGGCTCTCATTGCCAAATTATCTTCCCCTTATCCTCAACACATTATTCTTTATGGACCGCCCGGGGTGGGCAAAACCACCGCTGCCCGCTTGACCCTGGAAGAGGTGAAAAAGCTCAAAACTTCGCCTTTCGATGAGGATGCACCTTTTGTGGAGGTGGACGGAACCACCCTGCGCTGGGATCCACGCGATATTACCAATCCCCTGCTGGGTTCGGTTCACGATCCCATCTATCAGGGAGCCAAGAGGGATTTAGCTGAAACGGGTATTCCCGAACCCAAACTGGGTTTGGTTACGGAGGCTCACGGCGGTATTCTTTTCATCGATGAGATTGGCGAAATGGATCCCATCCTGCAAAACAAGTTGCTGAAAGTTTTGGAAGACAAGCGGGTTTATTTTGACTCCTCCTATTACGACCCCACTGACCCCAATGTTCCTCAATATATCCGCAAGCTGTTTGAAGAAGGAGCGCCGGCTGATTTTGTTCTCATCGGCGCTACTACCCGGGAGCCGGCAGATATCAATCCCGCCATCCGCTCCCGCTGTGCGGAGATCTTTTTTGAGCCCCTGACTCCGGACGACATCCAGCAGATCGTCCGCAACGCAGCGGCCAAGTTAGGAGTAAAGCTGGAAGAAGGGGTAACGGAAATTATCAGTGAATACACCATTGAGGGACGCAAAGCAATCAATATCTTCGCCGACGCCTACGGACTTGCTCTCTACCGGCAGCAGCAACGGAGAGAGGAAAGGAAATTGGTAATAACCAAAGAGCACATCTGCGAAGTGATTCAGACCAGCCGCCTGTCGCCTTACGTGACGGTGAAGGCCGGTGCTGAACCCCAGGTAGGCAGGGTGTTTGGCCTGGGGGTGTACGGTTTTGTCGGTTCGGTGCTGGAAATCGAAGCAGTGGCTTTCCCAGCCCGGGAAGAAGGACGAGGTTCCATCCGCTTCAACGAGACGGCGGGGTCTATGGCCAGAGATTCGGTGTTTAACGCGGCCTCCGTATTCCGCAAACTCACCGGTGACGACTTAGGCAACTACGATGTCCATGTAAACGTTGTCGGCGGCGGCAATATCGACGGCCCTTCCGCCGGAGCGGCTATTTTCTTGGCTATTTACAGTGCCGTTACCGGCGTTCCCCTGCGGCAAGATGTGGCTATAACCGGGGAGATCTCTATTCAGGGAATGATCAAAGCTGTAGGAGGAGTGTATGAAAAAATCTACGGGGCCAAGCAGGCGGGGATGAAAAAAGTTATCGTTCCCCGGGAAAACGAAAAAGACGTGCCCCGGGATTTAAAGGGAATTGAAGTGGTTCTGGTTAACACCGTCGAAGAGGTGTTGGACCATCTCGTTGTCGAGAAGAAGGCGAAAACGGGTACCTGCTGAGGAGGCGGATAAAGGTGCTGCACGAGCGCATACCTCCTCAGAACATTGATGCCGAGCAGGCCGTTCTAGGAGCGATATTTTTGGATCCTTCTACGGTGGACGTTGTCTTGGAAATTTTGCAACCGGACGATTTTTACCGGGACAACCACCGTTACATTTTTCAGGCAATAATGGAGCTAAGCCAAGAAGGACGGCCGGTGGATATAATCTCGGTAGCCGATTACCTGCGGGAGAAGGGGCGGCTGGAAGCGGCCGGCGGTGTGGCCTATCTGGCATCCCTTCCCCAGACGGTGTCTACAGCTGCCAATGTGGAGTACCACGCCCGGCTGGTGGAGGAAAAGGCCCTCCTGCGGCGGTTGATTCAGGCTTCCACGGTTATTGCCAATATGGCCTACGAAGGAAGGGGCGAGGTGGATGACCTTTTAGACCGGGCGGAGGGGCTTATTTTTGAAATTGCCCAGCGTCGGGTTCATGGCAGCTTTGTTCCTCTCCGAGATGTTCTCCTGGATGCCTACAATCGCATCGAGCAGAATTACAAAAGCAAAGGGCACATCACGGGAGTGCCCACCGGTTTTGTCGACCTGGATCGGATAACTTCCGGGCTGCAGCCTTCCGATCTGATAATCGTCGCCGCCCGGCCGGCCATGGGCAAAACGGCTTTTTGCCTCAACTTAGCTCAAAACGCCGCCATCCGGGCAGGGGTGCCGGTAGGATTTTTTAGCTTAGAGATGTCGCGTGAGCAACTGGTGCAGAGGATTCTCTGCAGCGAGGCCATGGTGGATCAGCAGAAGGTGCGTACCGGCCAGGTGGAAGAGAAGGATTGGCTCAAACTGGCCGGAGTGATGGATATTCTGGCCCGCGCGCCTATTTACATTGACGATACACCTGGTATTTCCATAGTTGAACTGAGGGCCAAAGCCCGGCGCCTGAAGCAGATGCAAAAAAATCTGGGTCTGATTATCATTGACTACCTGCAGCTCATTCAGGGCAGTCGGCGGGCGGAAAACCGACAGCAGGAGATTTCGGAAATTTCCCGCTCCCTCAAAGCCCTGGCCCGGGAGCTGAACGTGCCGGTGGTGGCTCTGTCCCAGCTCAGCCGGGCAGTAGAGCAGCGGTCGGAAAAAAACAAACGCCCCCAGATGTCGGACCTGCGAGAGAGCGGCTCCTTAGAGCAGGACGCTGACGTGATCATGTTTATTTACCGCGATGAATATTATCACCCGGATACAGAGAAAAAGAGTATAGCGGAAATTATCGTGGCCAAGCAGCGAAACGGTCCGACGGGAGTGGTGGAGTTAGGTTTTCTCAAGGAATATACCAAGTTTGTTAATTTGGAAAAGAGAGCAGAAGGGTAGTTTTTTAACCTGTCCGGGACCGAAAGGGAGTTGCCGGACGGGTTTTTTTCGCTGCCGGTGAAAGGGCGCATTTTTTGACAATTTGCGCCATTTGGGGATATAATAAAAACTATCATGACCCAAGGAGTGGAGGTTTCATATGCTGAGAGAACAGAAGGCAGAGCTGTTACAGCTCAAAGAGCGGGTAGAAGAATTGAGGGTCTCTCTTTGACTTAGCTGAGTTGGAAAAAAGGGTAGCCCGGCTGGAAGAGGAGACCCTGAAAGAAGGATTCTGGGATAATCCGGAAGAAGCCCAGAAAATCATGCAGGAAATTACCACCGTACGGGACCGGATTGAGCAATTTCACCATTTGGCCCAGGAGTTAGAGGACCTTTTAACCCTGTGTGAGCTGGCGCTGGAGGAAGATGATGAGTCGGTAGCGCCGGAAATTGAAGCGGGAATGAAAAAAGTAAGGGCTCGGCTGGAAAAAATGGAGCTGGAACTCATTCTTAACGGTCCCTACGACCGAGCTGACGCCATTGTGACTCTCCATGCCGGAGCAGGAGGTACGGAGGCCCAGGACTGGGTTCAGATGCTTTACCGCATGTACTGCCGGTGGGCGGAAGAGAAGGGCTACAAAGTTGAGACTCTGGATTTGCTTCCGGGCGAGGAAGCCGGCATAAAAAGTGTTACTATTTCCGTGGAAGGCCCCCATGCGTACGGTTATTTGAAAGCAGAAAAAGGGGTTCATCGGTTAGTGCGCATTTCGCCCTTTGATGCTTCCGGGCGCCGTCACACCTCTTTTGCTTCCGTGGATGTCCTGCCGGAGGTGGAAGACGACCCCAAAGTGGTAATCGATCCCAACGACCTGAAAATTGAAACTTTCCGGGCAGGAGGAGCCGGAGGGCAACACGTCAACAAAACGGAGTCGGCTGTACGCATAACCCACATTCCCACCGGTATTGTTGTCCAGTGTCAAAATGAGCGTTCCCAGATAAGCAATAAAAATCAGGCGCTGAAAATTTTAAAAGCCCGGCTCCTGGACTTAGAGTTAAAGAAAAGAGAAGAGGAACTCAACAAACTGCGGGGTGAACAGCAGGAAATTGCTTGGGGCAGTCAGATCCGCTCCTACGTTTTCCACCCCTACAAGCTAGTGAAAGACCACCGGACGGGAGTGGAAACGGGCAACGTGGAAGCGGTAATGGACGGAGAAATAGACGAGTTCATCGCCGCCTTTTTGCGCCAGCAGGCCAAGGAAAACTTGCACCGGTAGTAATGCCGGTCCGGCAGGGGGGATAAAATTTGGCAATAAAACCTGCCCGGGTGGCCAGGGATTACATCGGCATCACAGTCGGGGTAATTATTACGGCCTTAGGGCTGGATATGTTTCTCATCCCCAACAAGATTGCCGCCGGCGGGGTAAGCGGTATTGGGACTATTTTGTATCACCTGTGGCACATACCGGTGGGCTTAACCATGTTCGCCCTCAACGTGCCCCTTTTTGCCCTGGGAATAAAAAACATGGGGCTGGGATTCGGAGTTCGCTCCCTGTACGGTATGGGCGCCCTTTCCCTTTTTGTCGATCTGCTAGCCCGGAGGGTGCCTGTTCCTACCCACAATCCCTTACTGGCGGCCCTGTACGGCGGTGTGGTGGTGGGATTGGGAATAGGAATTGTCTTTCGCTTCCGCGGCACCACCGGCGGCACGGATTTGGCGGCAGCCCTGGTTCGCCATTACTCCGGCCATAACGTCGGCTTTGCCCTTTTCCTCATCGATTCAGCGGTCATCGTGGCGGCCGGCTTGATTTTTGGAGCAGAGCTGGCCTTGATAGCTCTCCTTACCGTCTACCTCACGGGCAGGGTGATTGATGCCGTCCAGGAAGGGTTTGGTTATGCCAAAGCGGCGATAATAATCTCTGACCGGCATGAAGAAATTATGCAGAGGATATTAAAGGAACTGGACCGTGGGGTTACGGCCTTTTACGGTATGGGCTGCTATACCGGCCGGGACAAAAAGATCCTTCTCTCCGTGGTAACCCGGGCCGAGGTTTCCCGGCTTAAAGACTTGGTTCACAGTGTGGACGACCGGGCTTTTGTTATCCTTACCGATGTCCACGAAGTGTTAGGGGAAGGATTTCGCGGCCGGTTCGGTTGATTAAGCAGGCAGAAACGAAGGGGGACAAGATTTTACCATGGAAGAGCAGACGGTGTACGATTTAATAGAAAAAGCCCGGCGAATCCGGTGTCATATTATCCGGATGGTGGGAGAGGCTGCCTCCGGCCATCCCGGAGGGTCCCTCTCGGCGGTGGAAATTCTCACGGCTCTGTATTTCCGGGAAATGCGAGTGAAACCGGAAGATCCGACCTGGCCGGAAAGGGACAGGTTTATTCTCTGCAAAGGACATGCTTCTCCTTTGCTCTACGCTGTCCTGGCGGAGAGGGGCTTTTTCCCCGTGGAGGAGCTTAAGACCTTCCGGCGGATAAACAGCCGCCTCCAGGGGCATCCGGACATGAGGAAAGTGCCAGGAGTGGAAATGTCCACCGGCTCTCTGGGTCAGGGGCTTTCCGTGGCCAACGGGATGGCTTTGGCAGCCCGGTTGGACGGACGGGATTACCGGGTTTACGCTTTGCTGGGAGACGGCGAAATTCAGGAAGGCCAGGTGTGGGAAGCGGCAATGGCGGCGGCTCATTACCGGCTGGACAACCTGGTGGCTTTTCTGGACCACAACGGGCTGCAGATTGATGGGAGGATTCAAGACGTGATGTCGCCCGAACCAGTAGAAGAAAAGTGGCGGGCTTTTGGCTGGCACGTTTTGCGCATTGACGGTCACGACTACGGAGCTATCTTTGCTGCTTTGGCGGAAGCGCGGCAGACCAAAGGGCGGCCCACTATGATCATCGCCGATACCGTCAAGGGGAAAGGGGTTTCTTTCATGGAGAACGATCCTTTTTGGCACGGTTCGCCGCCTACCCGGGAGCAAATGGCAAAAGCTTTGGCTGAATTAGGAGAGGGAGTGTAAAGATGGCAGAAAAGATTGCAACCCGAGAGGCCTACGGTCTGGCGTTGAAAAAATTGGGAGAGAAAAACAGAGACGTTGTCGTTCTGGATGCTGATTTGTCCAAATCCACCAAAACGTCGGAATTTGCCAAAGCTTTTCCCGACCGCTTTTTCAACATGGGCATAGCGGAGCAAAACATGATTGGCACGGCGGCCGGACTGGCGGCGGCGGGGAAAATTCCTTTCGCCAGTTCCTTTGCCATTTTTGCCTGCGGCCGGGCTTTTGAACAGGTGCGCAACTCCGTGGCCTATCCCCGGTTAAATGTGAAAATAGCAGCCAGTCATGCCGGGCTTACGGTTGGTGAAGATGGCGCTTCTCACCAGGCCATTGAGGATATCGCCCTTATGCGGGCTGTGCCCAACATGACGGTCATTGTTCCCGCCGATGCGGTGGAGACGGAAGCGGCGGTAATGGCGGCAGCGGAGATCGACGGTCCCGTTTACTTGCGCCTGGGACGGCCTGCGGTACCGGTGATTTACGAGCGGGAAAATTACCAGTTTCAGGTAGGCCGGGCTATTACCCTGCGGGAGGGTAAGGATGCCACGGTAATTGCCTGCGGGATAATGGTGTCCGTGGCGCTGGAAGCAGCGGCCCAACTGGCGGAAGAAGGTCTTTCGGTACGAGTAGTAAATATGCACACCATCAAGCCCCTGGACAGGGAGGCTGTGCGCCGGGCGGCGGAAGAAACAGGGGCAGTGGTGACGGCAGAAGAGCACAGCATCATCGGGGGATTAGGCAGTGCCGTGGCCGAAGTGCTAGTGGAAACCTGTCCTGTACCCATGGAACGGGTAGGCGTGCGCGATGTTTTCGGCGAATCCGGGACGCCGGCAGAGCTTATGGAGAAATACGGTCTTACTGCCCGGCATGTGGCTGAGGCGGTTAGAAAGGTAGTCCGACGCAAATAAAGGGCTGAGGAAAGATTAACCGGGGCAATTGTCGGTCTGTTGGGAAAAGGAGAGGATTTTTTTGCTTTATTACGACCAATAGTAAGGCAGGAAAAACGGGTTTTCCATAGAAGTAATTTACACGTTGGAAAAAGAAGTTATCGGTGGCGATACTTTAGATTGTAACTTGCGGCGGGGCGAAAAACGTGAGAGAGTGGCAGCAAGAATTAGAAAAGATAAGTGCTTATGAAGAAGCCGTTCAGCAGATAATGGGTGTCATTTCCGCCCGCATTCTCACCGGGGAAAAGGGGGAGATTGGGGAAATTCACGTTCTAACCGGCCCCAAGCGCGACCCTGACCAGGTTGTGCGGGAGATAATTTCTGTTTTCCTGGCCCGTTTCAACCTGCGTATTTCCCCGGATGCCGTTCATGTGGCCCAGATTCAGGACGAAGAAAGCCATGAAGCTGCCGCTCAACTCCGTCCGCGCCTGATGAGTGTTTCCCTGCAGTATTCTTCTTTTCACGCTGAAGCCAAAGTCCAGTTGCGCATTGGCCAAGACATTTACGACGGAGTGGCCAGCGGACCCTACTCCCGCACCAACCGCCTGCGGCTGGTGGTGAAAGCTACCCTTAATGCTCTGGAAGAATACCTGCGCGGCACCTGCCATTTTGTTGTCGACGACGTGCAGATTTTGCAATTAGGGCAAAAAGAGGTGGCCCTCGTTTCTATTGCTCTCATTACCAGTATGGGGGAAGAAAATTTAGTGGGAGCTACTATCGTCCGCCAGGATGAGCAGGAAGCCCTGGTGAAAGCAGCTCTGGCGGCGGTCAATAGAAGGATTTCCCTTTTAGCCCGCCGTTGATATTAGGCGGGATTTCCTTTTTTGGCAAAATTAGTTTGCTTGCAATCTCTCTTAGCGAATGCTACAATAAAGAAGGATTTCCTGATGCTGTAAAAGGAACCCGCCGGGTTCCTTTATTGAGTTATTTAAGCTACTTTTTTAAAAAACTCTTAGGAGAAAGTTAGGTGGAAACTATGCTCGGTTTACTGAAAAGTCTACTTGATGACAATGCCCGGGAAATAAAGAAGTTAGAAAAAATTGTTAAACAGATAAATGCCCTTGAGGACTCGATCAGCAAGCTCTCCGATGAGGAGCTCAAGGGAAAAACGATAGAGTTTAAAAACCGCCTCCAGCGCGGCGAGACTTTGGACCAGCTTTTGCCAGAGGCTTTTGCCGTGGTTCGGGAGGCCTCCCGCCGGGTGCTGGGTATGCGCCATTTTGATGTTCAGCTCATGGGCGGTATTGTCCTTCACCAAGGGAAGATCGCCGAAATGAAAACGGGGGAAGGAAAGACCCTGGTGGCTACACTGCCGGCCTATCTCAATGCTCTTACCGGCCGAGGCGTTCACATCGTTACGGTAAACGATTACTTAGCGCGGCGCGACAGTGAATGGATGGGCAAGGTTTACCGTTTTCTCGGGCTTTCGGTGGGGCTTATCGTCCACGGCATGGATTATGCTGAACGCCGGGCAGCTTACGCCGCCGATATAACCTACGGAACCAACAACGAGTTTGGTTTTGACTACCTGCGGGACAACATGGCCCTGAGCAAGGACCAGATAGTCCAGCGGGAGCTGCACTATGCCATTGTGGACGAAGTGGACAGCATCCTCATCGATGAAGCCCGGACTCCCCTTATTATCTCCGGCCAGGCGGAGAAAGCTACCGACCTTTACTACACCTTTGCGCGGCTGGTGCCGAAACTGCAAAAAGATGTGGACTACGTGGTGGACGAAAAAGCCCACACCGTCACTCTTACCGAGCAGGGGATCGCCCGGGTAGAAAAAATGCTCGGGGTGGAGAATCTCTACGAAGGAGACAACATCGAACTCACACACCACCTACACCAGGCTTTAAAGGCCCATGCTTTGATGAAGCGGGACCGGGACTATGTGGTTAAAGACGGCCAGGTCATTATTGTGGACGAATTTACCGGGCGCCTTATGTACGGCCGCCGCTACAGCGACGGCCTGCACCAAGCAATTGAGGCTAAAGAAGGGGTTAAAATTGAAAGCGAGTCCCAGACCTTAGCTTCGATAACTTTCCAGAACTACTTCCGCATGTACAAAAAACTGGCCGGCATGACCGGTACTGCTGCTACCGAAGAGGAGGAATTCCGGAAAATTTACGGGCTGGAAGTGGTGGTTATTCCCACCCACAAACCCATGATCCGGAAAGACTACCCGGATGTGGTCTTTAAGACGGAAGAGGCCAAGTTCCGGGCGGTGGTGGAGGAGATAGCCGATTGCTACCGTCGCGGTCAGCCTGTGCTGGTGGGGACTGTTTCTATTGAAAAATCCGAGCGCTTGAGCGAAATGCTCAAGAAGAGAGGCATTCCCCACCAGGTCTTAAACGCCAAGTATCATGAAAAAGAGGCGGAAATCGTGGCCCAGGCCGGGCGAAAAGGAGCTGTTACCATAGCCACCAACATGGCCGGCCGGGGAACCGACATTCTTCTGGGAGGTAACCCGGAATTTCTGGCCCGTCAGGAGATGAAAAAACGGGGGCTTTCTGAGGAAGATGACCCGGAAACTTTCCGGGCTCTTCTCCAGGAATTTAAGAAACAAACTGATGCCGAACACGATGAAGTGGTGGCCCTGGGTGGACTCCACATCATAGGCACGGAGAGACACGAAAGCCGGCGCATTGACAACCAACTGCGAGGCCGGGCGGGACGCCAGGGTGACCCGGGTTCTTCCCGTTTCTACGTTTCCCTGGAAGACGACTTGATGCGTCTCTTCGGCTCGGACAACATTGCCAGTCTGATGGAGAAACTGGGCATGGATGAAGATACTCCCATCGAACATCCGCTGGTATCTCGTTCCATTGAGGCTGCTCAGCGCCGGGTAGAAGCCCGCAACTTTGAAATACGCAAACACGTGCTGGAGTACGACGACGTTCTCAACAAACAGCGGGAGATTATCTACGAACAAAGACGCCGAGTTCTCCTGGAGGACGATGTTCGGGACATAGTTGTCGGCATGATTGAGGAAGTGGTGAAAGAGAGCCTCAACATTTACTGCCAGGAAGGGGTTCACCGGGAAGAGTGGGACCTGGAAGGGCTTCTCCGTCATGCCGAACAGCTCTATTTACCTGCCCATAAAATTACGGTGGAGGAGATAGAAGACCTTTCCCGGGAGGAACTGGAGAAATTCCTGCTGGAGAAGGCGCTGGAATTCTACCGCCGCCGGGAAGAAGAGATGGGACCGGAAACCATGCGGCAGATCGAGAAGGTTCTCATCCTGCGCATTGTCGACGAAAAGTGGACGGACCATCTCGATGCCATGGAGCAGCTCCGGCAGGGAATAGGACTCCGGGCTTACGGGCAAAAAGATCCCCTAGTGGAGTATAAAATTGAAAGCTACGAAATGTTCCAGAACATGATTGCGGCCATCCGGGAAGATGTGGTCCGTTACCTCTTCCGGGTGCGGGTGGTACCTCAGGAAGAAAGGCCGGTCCGGCTGCGAGAGAACCGGTACGAAGAAGGGGAGGCCAGCCGGGAGCCGGTACGAGTGGGGGCAAAAGTAGGGCGGAATGACCCGTGTCCCTGCGGCAGCGGCAAAAAATACAAAAAATGTTGCGGGCGGGGATAGAAGTTGAGGGTTGCTGGCAGGATTTTTCTTTTTCCTGACGAATATCTGAATATTCTCACAAAACTTTTTGCCAGGTTAATTAATTTGTCAATTAAGGGGTGATTCCTTTGCAGTTGAAGTTAATGTATCAAGGGAAAGAGGTAAAGTGCGAGGAACACCCTGAATGTCAGGAAAAATTTTGCCGACGCGAACTGCTGATGAAGGTTATCCTCAGCTTTGTTCGTCCCCGGATTGTTCCCATAATCAACCGCATTTTTGAAATTCAGGAGTTGTTCCAGCTAGCTGATATCGTCTCCCAGGGAGAAAACCAGCTCCGTCACGTTATTCGCATCTGCGAATATGCGGAGCGCATGCGGGACAAAGAGCTGCATGAGTTAGGGATCAACCGGGATACCCTCCTTACCGCTGTTCTCTTCCATGATGTTGGCAAAGGGCCGGAAGTGGATGACCGCAACTGGGATGCGGGCGAGGGTAAACCGGTTAAGGTGCCGGCTCTGCTGGCCCGTTACGGCTTGCCTTCCTGGGCGGATTACCGGGAACCCCAGCATTACCACCTGGTGAGAGGGCTCCAAATTGCCCGTACTTACAATCTCTCGCCGGATGTGATGGAGGCCATTGCCCTCCACCACCATGTGAAGATTACTCCCGAAGTTCTTGATGTCGTTTCTCATTCGCTGGGATTGGCGCCGGCGATAAAGGAAGATATTCGTCATTTCCAGCCGGAACAGTACGCCGTTAGGGGTAGCAAATTGGCCCAGGTGGTTGCTATCCTGGATCAGCTTTGTGCCATCGAAAGAAAATTTTCCGTAACTCCCTGCCTATGGACAGATGCCACCAAGATTGAAGACGAGCTGGTAAAAGATCTGGTCATCGGTGTGGCCCTTACTGACGATCCCCGGTTCCGGTTGTTAGGAGTGGAAATCAAGGGGGATGAAACGGTTATCCTGCTCGATCTCTGCTCTTTTGGGACCTTTGTCCGCCTCCATAGCGAATATGAGGTTCAAGCTTTGAAGCGGACAGTTCTCAATACCATTCGCTCGGTGGTGAGAGCCCAGAACCGGGAAGGGCAGCGGCAACGGGATCTGGTAGGTTTGGTAGGCGGTGATGAGTTTGTGGTGTTAACCAAGGTTCGTGATCCCGCTGTAGTGGAGAAGATGATTAGCCGCATTTGCGGAGCGGTAAAAACCAAGACCGGTTTTGATTTTCGCTACGGGTATGGCATCGGCGAGAAGATTCCCGACAACTTTCATGCAGCCCGTCAGGCTGCCAACTTGAAAAAACGGATAAAGTTTCTCGGTGAAAAATAAAGCTTTCCTTTGCCGGCGAGGTACCATTGACGGTAAAAAAGATTTTTGATAAAATAATACTGTTAATCATTCTTTAAAGAAAGGAGCTCAAATAGGAAGCAAAAGAGCTTTCTATTTGGGTTATTTTTATGAATTTTATTCCGCCGAGGGAGGACAACAGGTTTGGCAGCAGGATGCGGAAAAAGGTATGACGTCATCATCGTCGGGGCCGGTCCGGCCGGCATTTTTGCCGCGCTGGAGTTGAAAGAAAGGGCCCCCCATTTGCGAGTGTTGATTATCGAAAAAGGACGCGATATCGAGGAGAGAACCTGTCCTTCCAAGGAAAAGACCATTGCCTGTACCCACTGTTCTCCCTGTTCCATCACCTGCGGCTGGGGAGGGGCCGGGGCTTTCAGCGATGGCAAGTTGACCCTTTCCACTCAGGTGGGAGGAATGCTGGACAGTTTTCTGGGCGAGGAGCAACTGGCAGAGCTTATCAAATACGTGGACGGGATTTACCTGAATTTTGGAGCCCCGAACAAGGTCTACGGTCTGGAAAAAGAAGATGCTCTGGCCGAGCTGCAACGACAGGCAGTGCTGGCAGAGCTAAAGCTCATCCCGGCGCCTATTCGCCATTTAGGGACCGGCCGTACCCAGACAATTCTGGCCCGGATGAAGGAGCATCTCCTCTCCGAGGGAGTAGAAATTATCACCTGTCGGGCGGTAAGTCGTATTCTTACTGCTGGCAAGGAAGTAGTGGGAGTAGAAACGCGGGAGGGAGAGAGTTTTTCCTGCCGCTACCTCATTGTGGCGCCGGGACGGGAAGGTTCGGAATGGCTGGTTGGTGAAGCTAGCAGATTGGGTTTAGAGATGGCGGTTAATCCCGTGGACATCGGGGTCCGGGTAGAACTGCCAGCGGCGGTAATGCAGCACATTACCGATGTCATTTATGAGGGAAAATTTATTTTTCACTCCCATACCTTTGAAGATAAGGTCCGTACTTTTTGTATGAACCCCTATGGGGAAGTAGTGGCAGAAAATAACGATGGGATTGTTACCGTTAACGGCCATACCCATGCTCACCGGAAAACGGAAAATACCAATTTTGCCATCCTGGTGAGCAAGACCTTTACCGAACCTTTCAAAGAACCTATAGCCTACGGAAAATACGTGGCCAGACTGGCCAATCTTCTCGGGGGTGGGGTTATTGTCCAGAGACTGGGCGACCTTTTAGCGGGAAGGCGTTCCACTTACGAAAGGCTCAGCAAAGGAGTGGTGGAACCCACCCTGAAGGAGGCTACGCCCGGTGATCTCAGTTTGGTGTTTCCCTACCGGCACCTGCTGGCGATTATCGAAATGCTTCAGGCTTTGGACAGGATAGCCCCGGGGGTTTATTCTCGCCACACCCTCCTTTATGGTGTGGAAGCCAAATTCTATTCTTCCCGGCTCAAGCTTACCCGGGAGCTGGAAACCCAGGTGAAGAATATGTTTGCCGTGGGGGACGGTGCCGGTATAACCCGCGGTTTGGCCCAGGCTTCCGTTGCGGGAGTGGTAGCGGCCCGGGCTATAGCCAACAGAGAAAAAGGGAAGTAGTAATTAACAGCGGAGGCCGCAGCGGTTTCCGGTTGGAGGTGGCCAAATGTCAGTTGTTGTTCTTATCGGAGCGCAATGGGGAGACGAAGGAAAGGGTAAAATCACCGATTTTCTCGCCCGGCAGGCCGATATAGTGGTGCGTTACCAGGGAGGTAACAACGCTGGCCACACGGTAGTAGTGGGGGAAGAGGAATACAGGCTCCACCTCATTCCCTCGGGAATTCTTTATCCGGAGAAAATGTGTCTCATCGGCAACGGCGTGGTAATAGACCCGGCCGTTCTAGTAGCCGAACTGGAGTACTTGCAGAAAAAAGGGATAGCCACGGATAACCTGCGGATCAGCCCGCGGGCGCACCTGATTATGCCCTACCACAAAAAGCTGGATGAAGTTCAAGAAGAGAAGAAGGGCCAGAACAAGATTGGCACTACCAGACGAGGAATTGGGCCTGCCTATATGGACAAAGCAGCCCGGACTGGCATCCGGGTAGTGGACCTGCTGGACCGGGATGAGTTTGCCCGCAAACTGGAGAACAACTTAGAGGATGTCAATTTTCTGTTGAAAAGGGTGTACGAAGTCGACGGCTTTGACTTCGAGGAAGTTTTCAACGAGTACATGCGCTACGCGGAGATTCTTCGACCCTACGTGGCAGATACGTCCGTTATCCTTCACGAGGCCCTGGAAGCTGAGAAGAAAATTTTGTTTGAAGGGGCTCAGGGGACTTTGCTCGACCTGGATCACGGCACCTATCCCTATGTGACTTCTTCCCATCCCACTGCCGGGGCAGCTTGCATCGGCGCCGGTATTGGTCCCACAGAGATAGACAAAGCTGTAGGGGTCATTAAAGCGTATACTACCCGGGTGGGAGAAGGACCTTTCCCCACCGAATTGAAAGATGAGATCGGCCAGCACCTGCGGGAGATGGGGCGGGAATACGGGACTACCACCGGCCGGCCCCGCCGCTGCGGCTGGTTCGACGGTGTGGCGGCCCGCTACGCTGCCCGCATCAACGGGTTGGACAGTTTTGCTCTCACCAAGTTGGATGTATTGACCGGCGTTGAAACCATCAAAATCTGCGTGGGGTACCGTTTCCAGGGAGAAGTTCTGCGGGAGTTTCCGGCCAGCTTGAAAGTTCTGACTCAGTGCGAACCGATTTATGAAGAGCTGCCCGGATGGGCGGAAGATATCAGCGGTGCCAGGGATTTTTCTGATCTGCCCCAAGCAGCTCAGAACTACGTCCGGCGAATTGAAGAGATTACCGGTACCAGGGTTTCCCTAATTGGAGTTGGTACCCGGCGCAGTCAAACCATAGTCCGGGAGGAGATTTTTTAATCCGGCGGGTGGATAAAATGAGCAGAGCCGGAGGAATGGTATTTCTCAATGACAAACTCGTTCCGGCAGAGGAGGCGGCCGTCTCCGTCTTTGACCGCGGTTTTCTCTACGGAGATGGCCTTTTTGAAACTATGCGGGCCTACAACGGCCATGTCTTTCTCCTGAAGGAACATCTGCAACGGCTGGAAGATGGGGCAGTAGCCCTCAGCCTTCCTCTTCCCTGGACGCGAGAGGATTTCAAAGAGATCATTACTGCTACTCTGGCAGCCAACCACCTGGGTCCTGACTGTGGGCAGGATGCGGTAGTGAGAGTGGCTGTCAGCAGGGGGTGGGTTGAATTTGGCGCCGAACTGGCAATGCCTGTCACGCCTACCTTAGTGGTGAGCGTGCGTCCTTTGCCGCCGGCGCCGGGGACTTTAGCTCCCGGAGGTCTGCGGCTGACTGTTAGCTCTGTTCGCCGCAATCCTTTGCAGGCGACCAGCCCTCTTTACAAGACGGCCAATTTTCTCAACAACGTCCTGGCCCGGATTGAAGCTGGAAAGAAAGGCTTTGACGACGCTCTGATGCTCAATATGGAGGGGAGACTTACAGAAGCCACTACCAGCAATTTATTCCTTGGCAAAAAGGGGGTCCTCTACACGCCGCCGGTTACCGAGGGCCTTTTGCCGGGAACCATGCGGGCGTTGCTCTTGCAACTGGCGGCGAGGGCTGGTATTGAAATCAAAGAAGAGCCCCTCTCCCTTCAGAATTTGGCAGAAGCAGAGGAGATTTTCCTCAGCAATTCCGTCCGGGAGATAATACCGGTGGCAGAAGTTGACGGGCGCACGTACGAGGCTCCCGGCCCTTTTGCCCGGAAGTTGTATGAGGCGTTAAGACAGGAAATTGCGGCTTTTCGCCGCGAAAACAGCAGGTAATACCACTGCTGGCGAAAATTTCACGAAAAAAACTTAACTATGTATTATTGACATCCGACAAAAAATCATGTATTATTAGGAACTGCCAGACGACGTGACCCATTAGCTCAGCTGGTAGAGCACCTGACTTTTAATCAGGGTGTCGATGGTTCGAATCCATCATGGGTCACCATTTTTCCCAGTGGCCCCATGGTCAAGTGGTCTAAGACACCGCCCTTTCACGGCGGTAACCCGGGTTCGAATCCCGGTGGGGTCACCATGAAAACAAGGGGACTGGTACGCAAGTGCCAGTCTTTTTCATCCCTGGCCCCTTGCATTACGGGGCAGGATAGAGTATAATTATAGTTGCGAGCGCGGGCGGAAGTAGTTCAGCGGTAGAATGACGGCTTCCCAAGCCGTAGGTCGCGGGTTCGAATCCCGTCTTCCGCTCCATTTTTTTATGTTCTTCCGGCAATGTCGGTTGTTACCATCCAATCGGGAGGTTGAAAAAATGGGTGTCCATATTAAAACTCTGGTGGCAAGACCCTTGCAGCAAACGGTAAAGAACGGCGGGTGCGGCGAGTGCCAGACCTCCTGCCAGTCGGCCTGCAAGACGTCCTGCACCGTGGGTAACCAGGTGTGCAGTAAAGAGATGGAAAGATAAGAGAAAAGGAAAAAAAGAGCCGGCCCTGAGGCCGGTTTTTCGTTGTAAGGAGAGGACGATAATGGGGCAGATCCATAAATTTAT
>JASUSC010000062.1 GCA_030446285.1 Eubacteriales bacterium
TAAAATTTGCAAACTCCTCGCCATAAATAAAACACCGCTTTTAGGTTTGGCTGCCTAAAAGCGGTGTTTGTCTTCAAGCTGGAACCTGCACAAAGCAGGTTCTTTTTTTATAACCACACCGTAAGTTAGGCAAAATAATCAGCAGGGGGTGATACGGGTGCCGGAGGAAAAGCTGAGTATTGTATTTTAAGCTCCGATGCGGTGACCGCCAAAGCCGAAACCATCGGGGTAAAAAAGGCCAAAAATGCCCGCGCAGCACGGTAATGTTAGGTATCCCAGCGGGGGTTTTTATAGGTCTCGCGGGAGAGTTTTTAACCATGACCGTTTTCCAAGCTGGCGTGGGATACAGCCTGGCGCGGCTGAAAGGGGGTCTGGTTTTTTCCTTAGGCTTAATTCTGGTGGTCATCACCGGTGCCGAACTTTGCTCCCGGTTCTGAACACAGCATTGCCAACACGTATTTCATTCCCTTTGCCATTACGATCAAAGCCCACCCGGCAGTGCAGGAAGCCTGGCTTCTAAAAGGGAGCGGCGGGGATTTGGGGGGCCTAAACTGGGGAAACTTTATTGTCAACAACCTCGTACTGGTAGCCATCGGCAACATTATCGGCGGAGCCGTTTTCGTCGGCTTAGCCTCCAGGTTTATTTGTTTATACAAGCGGGTCTGAGGAGGTCAGCCATGGAGAAAAAAGTTTTTATTGCCGATTTAATCGCCAAATACCGCGCGAAAAGAGGGGGTCTTATACCACTTTTACAAGAAGTACAGGAAAGAATCGGTTACTTGCCTCGCTGGGCTCTGGAAGAGGTAGCCCAGGGACTCGATCTGTCACTGGCCAAAGTTGTAGGGGTGGCCACCTTTTATTCCTTTTTCCGCTTGAAACCCAAAGGGAGAAATATCATCCGCATCTGCACCGGTACTGCTTGCCATGTGCGGGGGGCAGAAAAAGTCATGGCCGCCGTTAAAGAAGAACTGGAAATCGGTCCGGGAGAGACTACCGCCGATGGCGAATTTTCCGTGGAAACGGTGGCCTGTATTGGTGCCTGCGGACTCGCTCCTTTGATGACCATCAACGATGAAGTTTACGGTCGCCTTACCAGGGAGGAAGTGGTCCGGATACTGCGTGAGTTAGAGGCGAAGGAGGAAGTAAAGGTATGAAGGGGGCGGAAAGAGGAGTTACCGCTGTCGATCTGGCAAAGGAAACCCATGAGGCCACCTTGCTCCTGTGCGGCGGAACGGGCTGTCTCTCCTCCCGCGCCCGGGAAGTTTTTACGGCTATTAACCTGGTGCTGGCAGAGAAGGGCCTTGCCGGGAAGATTCGGGTGAAACTAACCGGCTGCCATGGATTTTGCGAGCAGGGTCCAGTCATGGCGGTAAAGCCAAAGGACTATTTTTATTGCCGGCTGGAACCGGAAGATGTGCCAGGATTAATCGAAGCCCTTCTTTCCGGTAAACCCTACGAGAACAAACTCTACCGTTTGCCGGGAACGGACCGGGCGGTAGGGAGAAAAGAAGACATTCCCTTTTATAAAAAGCAACAGCGGCTGGTCCTGCGCAACTGCGGCGAGATCGACCCGGAAGACATCGACGATTATCTCATCCGCGGCGGCTACCGAGCTTTGGAAAAAGCTTTAGGCATGACTCCGGAGCAGGTGATTGCCGAGATTAAAGCATCAGGCCTCCGCGGGCGGGGCGGCGCCGGTTTTCCTACCGGCAACAAGTGGGAAATCGCCCGCAATTCTCCCGGCTCGGCCCGTTACGTAATCTGCAACGCCGACGAAGGTGACCCGGGCGCTTTCATGGATCGGAGTATCTGCGAAGGAGACCCGCACGCCGTCCTGGAAGGGTTGATTATAGCTGGCTATGCTATCGGCGCCAGGCAGGGATACATCTACATCCGCGCCGAGTACCCCCTGGCTGTGGAGCGGCTGGAAAAAGCCGTGGTCAAAGCCGGGGAAAGGGGATTCCTTGGCCGGAACATTCTCAACAGCGGCTTTGATTTTGACGTGGAAATAGTGAAGGGAGCTGGTGCCTTTGTCTGCGGCGAAGAGACAGCCCTCATCGAGTCCATCCAGGGCAACCGCGGTATGCCCCGGCCGCGGCCCCCTTACCCGGCGGTTCGGGGACTGTGGGATTGTCCTACCGTCATCAACAACGTGGAAACCTTAGCCAACGTGCCTCTTATCCTCAACATAGGAGCCCGTAGGTTTGCTGAAATCGGCACCGAACAGAGCAAAGGAACCAAGATTTTTGCCCTCACAGGAAAGGTGAACAACACCGGCCTGGTGGAAGTACCCATGGGGACAACCTTAAAAGAAATAATTTTTGCGATCGGAGGTGGCATAAAGGGCGGGAAAAAATTTAAAGCCGTTCAGATCGGCGGACCTTCCGGCGGCTGTTTAGGTGAAAAACACCTCCACCTGCCGGTGGACTTCGATTCTCTCATCGCCGCCGGGGTGATGATGGGATCCGGCGGCTTGGTGGTGATGGACGAAAACACCTGCATGGTAGAATTAGCCCGCTTTTTCCTCTCTTTTACCCGCCAGGAGTCCTGCGGCAAGTGTACCCCCTGCCGGGAAGGAACAACTCACCTGCTCCGCCTTCTGGAGAAGATCACCCGCGGCGAGGGGAAGAAGGAGGACCTGGAAAGAATAGAAGAGTTGAGCCGCAATATCATCGATTCATCCCTGTGCGGCTTAGGACAGTCGGCCCCCAACCCGGTTCTCAGTACCCTCCGCTATTTCCGGGATGAGTACGAACTGCACGTGGAGAAAAAAATCTGCCCGGCGGGAGTTTGCCGCAACCTGCTCAGTTATCGGATAATTGCCGAGCGGTGTCGTGCCTGCAGCATATGTAAAAAAGCATGTCCCGCGGGTGCCATAGCCGGAGAAAAGGGTAAACCGCACCGGATCGATCCCGAACTCTGCGCCAAGTGCGGCGAGTGCTTAGAAAAGTGCCCCTTTGAAGCCATCATCAGGGGATGAGGGAGGGAAAGAGTTGTGGAGCTTTTGACCGTAACCATCAACGGCAGGCGGCTGCAAGTACCTGCCGGCACCAATATTCTGCAGGCTGCCGAGGCCCACGGTATCCATATACCTACCCTGTGCTATGAAGAAGGCCTTACCGCCACCGGAGCCTGCCGCCTCTGTGTGGTGGAAATAAAGGGAGCCCGCAAATTGGCGGCGGCCTGTACCACGCCGGTGGCCGAAGGGATGGAAATTTACACCGAGTCAGAGCGGGTGGTGGCGGCCCGGCGGGAAGTCCTCCGCCTCCTCTTAGCCAACCACGACCTCCGCTGCCTGACCTGCGAACGCAACGGCGACTGCCGCCTCCAGGACTACTGTTACCGCTATAAAGTGGAGGATACTCCCTACGAAGGGGTGTTGCGGGAGTATCCCATCGACAGCGACAACCCCTTTTTCATCCGCGACTACAGCAAATGCATCCGCTGCGGCAAGTGCGTCCTCATCTGTGCCGAGGTTAACGGCGCGCATGTTTACGATTTTATGGAACGGGGGATAGACACCAAAGTCACCTCAGCCTACGATGACAATCTGCAGGAGACGACCTGCACCGCCTGCGGCATGTGTGTCAACGTCTGCCCGGTGGGAGCCCTGGTGGAAAAATCCACCCTGTGGGAAGGCCGGGCCTGGGAAATAGAGAAAGTCACCACCACCTGCCCATACTGCGGCGTAGGCTGCCAGCTCAAGCTCAAGGTCAAGGATGGACGCATTATCGGCGTGGCGGCGGACAAATCCGGCTCCAACCGGGGTCACCTCTGCGCCAAGGGGCAATTCGGCTGGGACTTCGTCCACTCGCCGGATCGGTTAACCCGGCCGTTGGTGCGGAAAAACGGTCGCCTGGTCGAAACGAGCTGGGAAGAAGCCTTGGCCCTGACGGCTGCCCGTTTCCGCGCCATTCTCCACCGTTACGGCGGAAAGGCCATCGCCGGTCTCAGTTCGGCCAAAGCCACCAACGAGGAAAATTACCTCTTCCAGAAATTCATGCGGGCGGTACTGAAAACCAATAACGTGGACCACTGCGCCCGCCTCTGCCACAGTTCCACCGTAGCGGGACTGGCGACGGCTTTCGGCAGCGGTGCCATGACCGGCTCCCTCGATGACCTGCTTGCGGCGGAGGTTATCTTCCTCATCGGCGCCAACACCACCGAAGCCCACCCGGTAACCGGTTACCGCATCAAACAGGCCGTGCGCCGCGGTACCAAGCTTATCGTCGCCGACCCCCGCCGCATAGAGTTAGTTAAGTACGCCGATGTCTGGCTCCGGCACCGGCCCGGAACGGACATTGCCCTCCTCAACGGCCTGGCCCATGTGATTCTTCAAGAAAACCTATGGGACAAAGAGTTTGTGGCCACCCATAGCGAAGGTTTTGACGAATGGCGGCGGGTGGTGGAAAAGTACCCGCCGGAGCGGGTAGCCCAGATTTGCGAGGTAGAAGCGGATACGATAGTCCGGGCCGCCCGCCTCTTCGGCCGGGCTCGCCGGGGCTGCATAGTTTATGCCATGGGCATTACCCAGCACAGGTCCGGTACTCAGAATGTAATGGCCGTGGCCAATTTGGCCATCCTTACCGGTAACGTGGGCCGGGAAGGGACGGGGGTCTTTCCTTTGAGAGGGCAAAACAACGTCCAGGGTGCCTGCGACATGGGCGCCCTACCCAACTACTATCCTTCTTACCTGCCGGTGGAAGACGCCGATGTGCGCCGCCGTTTCCGGGAGTTCTGGGGGACCGAACTCCCCGCTGAACCCGGTCTGACCGTTACTGAAATGATGACAGCAGCCGCGGCGGGGAAAATTAAAGCTATGTACATCCTGGGAGAAAACCCGGTCCTCTCCGACCCCGACGCTGCCCACGTGGAGAAAGCATTAAAAAATTTAGAGTTTTTAGTGGTGCAGGACATTTTCCTTACCGAAACGGCCCGGCTGGCCGACGTGGTGTTCCCCGCCGCCTCTTTCGCCGAAAAGGACGGTACCTTTACCAACACGGAACGGCGGATTCAGCGGGTAAGGAAGGCCGTGCTACCGCCGGGAGAAGCCAAAGCGGACTGGGAGATAATTGTAGCTTTAGCGCGAGAAATGGGTTATCCCTGGAAATATCCCCGCGGCCCGGAAGAGATTATGACCGAAATAGCCCGCTGTACCCCTTTGTACGGTGGGATAAACTATTCCCGGCTGGAAGAAGGGGGAATCCAGTGGCCCTGTCCCACCCCCGACCACCCGGGCACGCCCCGTCTCCATGCAGAGGGGTTCAGCCGTGGTAAGGGAAAATTCCATCCGGTGGAACACATCCCGGCGGCGGAAGAACCAGACCGCAATTACCCCCTTATCCTTACCACCGGTCGCAACCTGTACCAGTTCCACACCGGTACCATGAGCCGACGCAGCCGTCTCCATCAACTCAGGCCTCATGAACTGATGATGATCCACCCGCAGGACGCTGCTGCCCGGGGGATTAAAGATGGGGACACGGTAGCTGTCGCTTCCCGGCGCGGGGAGGTGGTTACACGGGTGCAGGTAACGGATGACGTTCCTCCCGGCACTGTGTTTATGACCTTCCATTACCCGGAGGTACCCACCAACGTTCTCACCAACCCCGCCACCGACCCGGTGTGTAAAATCCCTGAACTGAAAGTTACCGCTGTTCAGGTAAGCAAAGCTCCCTGACCCCTTTGGCCGTCTCTTTTTTCGTCATAAGCCTAGACTAAATTAAAAGCCCGGTCGCTCATCCCGGGCTTTTTTATCCCGCAATAGTGGTCAAACCAAAATAAATAAAACGCAGGGCGAAAAGAGCCAGGAAGATGCCGCAGGCCAGGATGATACCCCGGTACACTTTTTCCGGCATGTACTTTTGTCCCTTTACTACGACCAGCCCCACCAGCCCATACCAGATGAGATCGGAGGAGATGTGGCCGGTGTAAAAGTAAAAAGTTCCGGGCAGTCCGGCCTCTAAGCGGGCCTGCTGGTAGAAACCCAGGCCGGCGGTAGCCCACCAGAGAAGGAAATAGGGGTTGCTGGCACTGGTGATGATGCCGGTAGCCACCGGCCCGGGCCGGAAGGAAGGCTTTTCGGAAGCCTCTTCTTTTTTTATTTCCGCCACCGTTCCCTCCACCTGGCGGGAGAAGCTGACCTCCCCTTTGCGGACGCTGCGGACGATGTCGTAGCCCATCCAGAAAAGCATGGCGCCTCCCGCCAAAGCAATGAAAGCCGTAACTCCCTTGCGGGTAAGAAAGCCGCTCAGTCCGAAAATAAACCCTAACACCAACGCTAATTCCAGAAGAGCGTGGCCCAGCACCAGGAGAGGGGCGGCGATAAAACCCCGCCGGACGGTCTGGGTAATGGTCTGGGTTAAAAGGGGGCCGGGCATCATAGCCCCGGAAAGACCGGTAAGGAAACTGGTTATAAGAATAGTAAGCCCTTTCATTTCTCCACCTCCGTCCACAAAAAACCACGCAGTTAACTTCGCCATCCGTCAAAAAATTCCTCCCTCTCTGTTGATAGAAAGGAGGGAAAATCATACAATAATCTCAGTGGTGATGAAAGGATGGATCTCTTCGAAATCGGCCGACAAAAACAACTGCAAAAAGAAGCTCCGCTGGCGGTACGTATGCGCCCGCGCACTCTGGATGAATTTGTGGGGCAGGAACATCTGGTAGGTCCGGGAAAACTGCTGCGGCGCGCTATCGAGGCGGATCGGCTTTCCTCGGCCATTTTCTACGGTCCGCCGGGGACGGGAAAAACCACCCTGGCCCGCATCATTGCTGCTACCACCCAGGCAGAGTTTGAGCAGATTAACGCCGTTACTGCCGGCATCTCCGACATCAGAGAAGTCATCCAGCGGGCCAAGGAACGCTTAGGGATGTATGGCCGGCGCACTATTCTCTTCATTGACGAAATCCACCGTTTCAACAAGGCCCAGCAGGACGCCCTTTTGCCTTATGTGGAAGACGGCACCATTATCCTCATCGGAGCCACCACGGAAAACCCCTGCTTTGAAGTTAACGCCCCGCTGCTGTCCCGCTCCCGCATCTTTGCCTTTGAACCTTTAAAACCTGAGGAAATCAGGAAGCTCCTGCTGCGGGCTCTGGAAGACAAAGAGCGGGGATTAGGGATGTATAAAGTGCGGGTGGACGAAGAAGCCCTGGGCCATCTGGTCCGGGTGGCCGACGGCGATGCCCGCACCGCTTTAAACGCCCTGGAATTGGCCGTCATCACCACTCCGCCGGGAGAAGACGGCTACCGCCACATCACCCTGGAAGTGGCGGAAGAGTCCATTCAGCGGCGGATGGTGCGCTACGACAAAGCCGGCGACAACCATTACGACGTCATCTCCGCCTTCATCAAAAGTTTGCGGGGAAGCGACCCGGATGCGGCCCTCCACTGGCTGGCCCGCATGTTCAAAGCCGGCGAAGACCCGCGCTTCATCGCCCGGCGGATGATCGTCCACGCCGCCGAAGACGTGGGGCTGGCCGATCCCATGGCCCTGGTAGTGGCGGTGGCAGCCGCCCAGGCCCTTGAATACGTGGGTATGCCCGAAGCGCGGCTGCCTCTAGCCGAAGCCGCCATTTACATTGCCACCGCTCCCAAGAGCAACGCCGTCATCAAGGCCATCGACAGCGCCATGGCCGACATCGACAAACTTTCCATCGGAGAGGTCCCGCGGCATCTGCGCGATCCCCACTACAAAGGGGCGAAAAAGTTAGGCCACGGTGAAGGCTATAAATATCCCCATCACTACCCGAACAATTATGTTCAGCAACAGTACATGCCCGATCCCCTGGTAGGCAAAAAATATTTTCGCCCCTACGGCCAAGGCTACGAAAAAGAAATAATCAAACGGCAGCAGGAAAGAGAGGGGGGAAGAGAACGATAATTTTCTTTCGTCCCCTTGACAGCGAACGCCTGTTCTGGTAGGCTAAGGATACAAACAGGTGTTCGGGGGGGTGGGGATGAAAAACCTCATTAAAGGAAAAAGATTCAACCCGAAAAAATTTGCCCGGCGGATGCTGATTTTGCTGGTGGTTATAACAATTTCTGTTTTTGTTTTTGCTCCGCTGGTAAAAGAGGGAGAGGAAGGGAAGAAAAAAATAATCGTGGTCAAGCAGGGAGACACTCTGTGGAGCATAGCTGCCCGCTACTACCCCGACAGGGATGTGAGAAAAGCCGTTTACCAGTTGAAACCAGTTGAAAAAGGAAAACAACCTGAAAAGTGCTTTGCTTCTGCCCGGCCAAAAGTTAATTCTGCCGGAATAAGTTGAAGAACAAGAAATCGGAGGTGCTGGTTTTGACAGTAAGCAGTTTAATTTTTACCCCTCTTTTCTTTATCCTGCTTTTGATTTTTTTAGCTGCTGGTATCAAGTTAGTGGACCAGTACGAACGGATGGTGGTACTGCGGTTAGGTAAATTTGCCGGAGTGAAAGAACCCGGGCTGCGCTTTATCATTCCTATCATCGAGCGGGGTATCAGGGTGGACATCAGGACCAGAGCCATGGACATCACCCCCCAGGAGGTCATAACCAGGGACAACGTGCCGGTTAAAGTGGACGCTGTCGTTTACTTCCGGATAGTCGACCCGGCTAAAGCGGTGCTGGAGGTGGAAAACGCCGTTCGCACCACCGGTCTCCTTTCTCAGACTACGCTGCGCAGCGTCACCGGCCAGATGGAGCTGGACGAACTCCTGGCTAAAAGGGAAGAAGTAAACCAGCGGCTGCAGGAAATCATTGACCGGGAAACCGACCCCTGGGGTATAAAAGTCTCCGGTGTGGAAATCAAGGGCATCGAACTGCCGGAAGATATGAAACGGGCCATGGCCAAACAGGCCGAGGCCGAGCGGGAACGGCGGGCCAAAATTATCAGCGCCGAGGGGGAAGCCCAAGCGGCAGAAAAGCTGGCCCATGCCGCCAGCGTCATTGCCTCCCAGCCTTCGGCCATCCAACTGCGCTATCTGCAGACTCTGGTGGAAATCGCCGCCGAGAAAAATTCCACCATTCTCTTCCCCTTGCCCCTGGAAGTGCTAAAGGCGTTTTTGCCCAGAGAAGAAGAATAACCTAAGTCTCTCCTTTCCCCTTTCTCCGCTCGACAGGGAAGGGGAAAATACCGCCTTTGCCGTTCGGGGATTTCCGGGCGGCATCGAGTAAAATTATTTCGGGGGAAGGAGGAGTAACACAAAAAAAGAAGAACCTCACTCCGAGTGGAAAGAACCAAAAACCAAAGACGAATGGGGGGA
>JASUSC010000063.1 GCA_030446285.1 Eubacteriales bacterium
TTGTTTAGGTCTGGTGAGGTCTCTTTTTCTTTATCCCCTGCCTTCCATAATTATTACAAAAATTCCCGCCCTACCAGGCGTAGATAAGGAAAACAAAACTCAGAATTCTTTTCCTCCCTTAACCCTCCGCCCCCGCTCGGAGGCTTTTTATTACCGCTTCTTCCCGCTGGGCAGCCTTCTCTTCCCAGTTGCGAGCGTAGACAACCGGGTCGCGGGCGTGGAAGATGTTAACCACCGTGCCTTCTTCCCTTCCCACTTTGGAGGTGGCACCAGCCCCCAAGCCGAAGATTACCCCTTTCTCTTCGATCACGGCCATGTTATAAAGGCACTCCGTTCCAGGCCGAGCCAGACCGACATTTTCTCCCAGCCCGGCGATGCGCTTCTGCCGGTACAGGTAATAGGGGCGGTATCCGGCCTGCCGCAGGGATTCCCGGGCCAGATCCATCATCCGGGCTGCTTCCTCATCTCCGGGCAGAGGCAAAGGACTCCCAGCACCCAACAGGAGGGAGCCTTTCTTTAAGGCCAGGGAATGAAGGGTGACGTTTTCCGGCTCAAGCTCAATAACTTTGGCCACCGTCGCCGCCACTTCCGCTTCTTTTTCTCCCGGTAGACCGATGATGAGGTCCATGTTAATTATGGGAAAACCGGCTTCTCTGGCCTGGAAATAGGCTTTCTCTACCTCTTCCGGCGAATGAGCCCGGCCGATGATCGCAAGAGTGGCAGCGTGAAAGGACTGGGGATTTATGCTCACCCGGTTCACGCCCCGGGACCGCAGCAGGGAAAGTTTTTCCACGCCTACGGTGTCCGGGCGTCCCGCCTCCACCGTAAACTCCACCAAGTGTTCCCCGGCAAAAAAAGAAGTGAGCACCTCTAAAAGCTCCGCCAGCTCCTCTTCCGCCAGAACCGTGGGAGTTCCACCGCCCACGTAGAGGGCATACACCTCAAGACCTGTGCGGGCAATAAGTTCGGCTGCCCCTTCTATCTCCTGGCGCAAAACCTGCAGGTACTCCCTCACCCGTTCCTTTTGATAGGGAAAAGAGGGGAAAGAACAGTAGGCGCAACGGCTGGGACAGAAGGGTATGCTCACATAAACCGCTGCCCCCCGCCGCCACCGCTCCGGAGGAAGCAATTCCCGCTCCCGCCCTACCACTTCCACGAGGAGGCGGGCCTTGTCCTCCCGCAAGCCGTAGTAACGGACAAAGATGGCTTCCATCTCCCTCGGTTGAAAACCCCGGTCGGCAAAAAAGTGCCCCACCTTGGTCGGCCGTACCCCGGTGAGGATTCCCCACGGTGATCCTTCCCTGCCCGTCAGCTCCCGCAACGCCCGGTAGAAAAGGAGCCGAGCCAGGCGCCTCCCCTGGCGGACTCCCCCCTCCAGAAGTTCCGTCTCCGTCGCCTGTTCTGCCACTGTGCGACCGCCGGCGGTGAGGGTAACGGAAGCTTCCATCTTGCTGTTTACGGAGTATTTTACTTTCCCGGTAAGGAAAAAAGAAGGGTCCCTAACCTCTTTTTCCGGCGGATAAAAGAGGTTTTTAATATTCTCTAAATCGTACCGTAATCCTTCGTCCGGGCAGGTAACGGCCAGTTTCAGGATTGTTTCCTCCTTTCAGCGGGCAAGAAAATCCCAGGCAACCGGTGGAAAAGCCTTCTGCCAGAGAAGTTTTCCTTCATAGTAACCAGCGAGAAGAAAAACCCGCCCGTTTTCATCCAGGGTGATTTCCATCTGTTTAACATAATAGCCGGTACCGGCCCATTTATCCTGGAAGGTTCCGTCCATTTTTATTACGTAAACTTTGCTCCGGGTTAAAGGGTCTTTTTTTTCTTCGTACCTAATATTACGGGGATCTTCTTCCCCCGCCTTCTTGGCTAAAGCTTGGGCTATCTTAGGGGCTGTCGTCTGAATATCAAATTCCTGCCCCGCTTTCAGGTTGGCGCTTCCTCGAGCATAAGCTCCTTCCCTTTTACAGCCCGCCGTTCCCGCTACCAGGACAAGGCAAAAAGTTAGGAAGAGCAGTAACCGGAGACAATACCGGGGCTTCATTTTACCCACCGCCTTCCATCTTCCTGGCTTTATTATAAATCAGGGAAGAAGCCTTTTCTATGCCTCCTGCAGAAGCCGGCGCTCGAATAGGGTAAACCTTTCCTCTCACCCCCAGGCTAAAACTTGGTAAAAATCCCCGGCTCATTCAACGCAGAGTAACGGAAAAAACAATTGTCCTGGCACCCTCAGCCAACAGGTGGAAAAGAGAAATCCCCCTTCCCGGTTATTCCCGCGCCAAAACGGTCACCTTGGCTTTATCCCCACCGGTAACTTTTATCACCAAATCTTGAATCTGCTCCTGCTCACCCGGTTTAAGGACCGCCGTTTTAACCACTACCGTCACTCCATCGTCCTGAATAACGGCCACCGCATCCCTGTAGCCCCTGGCCCGGAGGAGATTTTCAATCTCCATCTCCTTTTCCATCCGCTGCGAAATAAGCATCACTCTTTCTTGGGCTTTCTGCCGGGCTTCCTGGGAGGTATTGCTGTTGTTGATTATTTCCCGAAGGAGATCCAGTTGCCGATCCCTGTTCCTGTCCCGCTCCAGCCGGTAGTCAATAAAGAAGTCCTGCTTGAGCCCTTCGTCTTTTTTGCTCACCAGATTCTCCTTGGCCGCCTCCTCGTCCACTTTGACCAAGGGCTTCCCCTTTAAAACTTCCACAGCGTCAATGGTCCGCTTGTTCTCCCGGGCCCCCAAGAAAAAAAGGGTCAGCCCGAAGAGCATGAGTACCACCAGCCAGAAATACTGCTTGCGTACTACAAAAGTCTTCATCGCCGCTCACCTCTTTTCCATAGGCTGGACGTTGATCCTGTGCACAGGCAAGTGCAGGTAAGTCCTCACCGCCTCGACAATCTCCCTTTTCACTGCCGGGTCTTTAGCCCCTTCGGCCACCACCAGCACTCCCAGGATTTCCGGTTTAACTTCCCTGACCACCACCGGATCTTCATTGCTGCCCTGCCCGTGGACCACCACCAACTGGCCGTTTTTACTAGTTTCGGTAACGGTGCGAACCCCGCCGCGTTGGTCCTTTTCCTCGGTGGTCCGGCTGCTAGTATTGGAATTAAAGGCGTACTCGTACTCCGAAGAAGACGATAGATTCACCCTCACCTCTACCCTGCCCACACCAGCTATGCTCTGCAGCACGCCGGCTAACTCAGCAGCCAGCTTTTTCTCTTCCTCTCGCAGACTGGGTCGCTCCGTTTCGGCAGCGGGCGTATTCTGAACTGCACTGGAAACTTTTACCGCCTCCGGCCCGGCGGTCGGCTGGAAAAAAAGACCGTTGAGAAAAACCATGACCACCCCTGCCGCCACCACCAGCAGGAGCAGTGAGATTAACTTTTTCTGGGGCTGTTTCAGCGTCCCCTGACTCTCTTTGCCCAGGAGACCCAGCAGGTCGTCAAAAAAACCGGCCATCAGGCTCCCCCCTTCCCTTCTTCTATCACAATCTGGCTCTCGCTGAGACCGTAAAAACCGGCCAGCAAACTTTTGATCTTGCTTTTCACCCCCGGCGGCAGCGGAGGAGAAGCAGATTCATCTTCCCTACCGCTTTTGATTTCTACCTCCACCGGTTTGACGAAAATGTTGCCGTCTTCCCCCCCTTCTCCTCCCTTCTCCTTCTTCCCGGCGATCCGTACGACAATTTTTTTGATTTTGCCGGGGGCCTCCGTTGCCGATGCAGGAGCCAACTCCACCTCCACTCCTGTCACCCTCACTCCCTGCTGCAGCTCCACTAAGGAAGTCACCTGTTTTTTCACCCCTTTTTCCCACTCGCTGCGGGCATTTTCCGCCGCTTCCTGACGCAATTTTTCTCCCCGGGCCAGGATGGCCTCCACCCCGCTTCCCTGCGCTCCGGCCAGCGCCGGCTGGTCGTTCCTGAGAAGAGGAACAAAAGTTTCCCTGTTTAACAGGCTGAGAATAGGGTTGAGAATGGCCATCAGGAGGAAAAGTCCCGTAACCAGGCGGGTATAACGGTTCATTTTCCCTTCGGGGAGAATAAATTCAAGGACGGAGCCGAGAACAACAATGACAGCGATATTCCGCACCATCTCTTTCAAAGCGTCCAGCATTGCTTTCTTCCCCTTTCAGCGGAGCATTGCCGCCACATTGCCGGCGGCCACCACCACCGCAGTGGTAAGGAAAAACAGCATGCTTACGGCGATTAAAGATGCCATCACCAAGTGAAGAGCATCGCCCATCTGGTCCAGGCACTTTACCAGACGCCCGTCGCATACCGGCTGCATAAGGGCGGCCGCCAGCCGGTAGGTGAAAAAGAGGGCCAGTATTTTAATAACCGGCACCAGGACAATGCTGAAGAGCACAATTACCCCTAAAAGCCCCACGGCGTTTTTCACCAGCAAAGCCGAACCGGCTACCGCATCCAGAGCATCGGCAAACATTTTCCCCACCACAGGAATAAAGACGCCAGAAGAAAACTTGGCCGTGCGAATGACTATCCCTTCGACGAGTCCCCCTCCCAGTCCCTGGAAGGAGATGTAGCCGACAAGAAGGGTAAAGGTGAGGCCGAAGGCGTACATGCCAAGAGTCCGCAGAAAAGAAGCCAGCCGGCTCAGGGAAAACTGTTCGTTAAAATTCCCTATCACCCCGACGATAACCGACAAAAAAAGAAGGGGAAAAACAACGTTTTTGATCAGAGAACCCACCAGGAGAAAAATTCCCGCCGTAAGGGGATGGACAATGGCGGCCGTGGTCACGTTTCCTGCCGCTGCCAGCAGGGTTACCAGGAGAGGAAGGAGGGCCTGCATGAAATCCACCATTTTTTCCACGGCCTCCCGGCCGCTGTTCAGGGCAAGGGAAAAAGAGGTTACAGCCATGGAAATAAGAACTAAATAAATTACCGCATGAGCCACCTGCCCCGTACTGCCCCGGTCCATGGCCCGCTGCAGGTGTTCCAGCACCGCCGCCACCATTCCAAGGACAACCAACTGGACCAGGAATTTGTAGCTGGCCCTTATCTCCCAGAAAAGGGCCTGAAAGAGGGTCGTAAGCCCCTCCCGCACCCCCTGCAAGGGCTTTCCCTGTAGGAAAGCATCGATTATCCCGCGCACGTTGAGGTGGGGCATATATTTAGCCACTTCTCTGTCGACTTCGCTCATAAATTTATCCATTTCCGAACCAGGGCGGACTGCAGAAATCGCTGTAGCAGCAGCCGGGTCCGTTTCCGCTCCTGCCGCTCCCGCTATAGGAAAAAACAGCCCTGCCGCCAGGAGAGCGGCTATCAGGATAACCCGCAAACGCAGCATGCTCTTCCCTTCCTCTTCTCAGGCGAGGAGTTTGAGAATGGTATCTAAGATGCTGAGCATGATGGGGACGGACATGATGAGAATAAGGATTTTGGCGGCAAATTCGATTTTAGCCGCAATTGCCCCTTCTCCGGCATCGCGACAAATCTGGGCTCCGAAATCAGCTATGTAGGCAATGCCGATGATTTTTAAGAGAGTGGAAAGATAGAGACTGTTGACTCCGGCCCGAGCCGAAAAATCCTGAAAAACGGCAATCACCTGCTGAATTCTCCCGATAACGCTGATAAAAATGGCCGCTCCCACCAGCAGACTGAGCTGGAGGGCTATTTCCGGTCGCTGCTGTTTAACCACCATGATGATCGTGGTCACTACCAGGGCCAAAGCCACTATTCTTACGATAAGCTGCATGAAATCAGCGGTTGCAAGAAAGTCCAACTTCCTTTCCTCCCTGCCCGCCCTCTTTTCCTGAACCATCCCCATCAGGAATAGAGGTGGAAGACACTCTTTACCGTTTCGAAGAGGCTGGCAATTTGCTGGATGACGATCATTAGCACCAGCACTATCCCTAAGAGGAGGGTGGAAAAGGCAAATTCATCTCTCTCGGCCTGTTTGAGGAGGGTGTAGATAACCGTGATTACGATGCTAACTCCTGCTAATTTAAATATGAGGTTGATATCCATATCGGCCGCTCCTTTCCTTTAAAGTAAAAGCAAAGCCAGAAAAAGTCCTCCGAGCAACCCTAACCAGCGCCAAAGGCGCCCGTTTTTGCTGGCCAGTTCTTCAGCCCGGCCCAGTTCTCCTTCCAACTGTTTCATGGCCATCTGCAGGTAACGGGATTGATCCTGGCGGTCGGAAGTCCCTAAGTTCGGTCCCAAGTCCCGGAGGATGGCCGTATCGGCCGCGGTCAGGGCCCAGGTATTATCTATTTCCTGAAGGGCCCGAGCCCAAGCTTCGGAAGCCGGCATACCACCTCCCTGGACAAGGAGGAGATGGAGGCGCTGGAAAAAAAGGGAAACCGGCGGTTGGCTACGCTTGGCCACCCCCACCGCAGCTTCCGGGAGAGCAGTAGCCCCGTAAACTATCTGGGTTTCTAACATTTTTAAAGCGGTCATCATTTGCCGCAGGTGCCGACAGCGATTGCGGTAACTCCCCGCCACCACCTGTCCAGCAAGAGTACAGGCGGCGATAATCGCCAGAAGCCCCACTACTTTCAGCATCCTTCTCCCCCGCTTTCTCCTCTCCCATCCGGCTAATCCAGCCTCCTTCCAGCAGAGGCTGTCCCACCCCGTCCAGCACCTTCTCCACCGTTCCCGGCCCCCGCCGCCGGCTTAAAATTACGTAGCGCTGGAAAAAACCTTCCCGGATTAATTCCCCAATGCCAGGTCGCCGCGCTACCTCCTCTAAGCTCTCTCCGTGGGCAGTAGTAAGCACCTTGATGCCGGCGTTGAGGGCCTCCCGCAGGGCAGGAACATCCTCCGGCCGTCCCACCTCGTCGGTCACCAGGACCTCGGGCGCCATGGCCCGGATCATCATCATCATGCCTTCCGCCTTGGGGCATCCGTCGAGGACATCCGTCCGGGGTCCCACGTCCTTCTGCGGTACTCCCTGGTAGCAGCCGGCTATTTCCGACCTCTCGTCTACCACGCCCACGTTGCAGCCGGGCCAAAAACCCTTCCCGACGCTTAAGAGTCGTACCAAGTCCCGCAACAGGGTAGTCTTGCCGCAGCGGGGCGGGGAAATAATCAGGGTGTGGAGAAACCTTTGTTCGCCGTCAAAAAGCAGGGGGAAGATCTTCTCACCGCAGCCTTTCTTCTCCTTGGCCACTCTGATATTCAGGGAAGAAAAATTTTTTAGCGTCCGTACCCTTCCCCCTTCCACCACTGCCCGGCCGCAGAGACCGACCCTGTGCCCCCCTTTAACCGTAATATAGCCCCGGCGCAGCTCTTCCTCGAAAGCGTAAAGGGACGATCTGCTCACCAGTTGGAGAATCCTCTCTAGGTCATCATCGGTAACCATGTAACCTTCAGCCCGCACCCTGGTGAGCCCGCCCTCCTTTTTTAAAAAAAAACTTCCCCTTTCCATCTGCAGGAAAAGCGGCTGTCCCCGGCGCACCCTTATTTCCTCCAGAGAAGATAGGTCTTCCCCGGAAAGGAGCGATAGAAGCTTGCGCAACGACTCCGGAAGGAAGGGGAAAATTTCCTGCTGCACCCTTTCGCTTTCCTGTTCATAAGAAAGCCCTGATCCCAGCTTTATCCCCTGCTCTTTTCCCTTTTTGAGCTCGACTGCTGCCTTCACCTGCCAGGTCATTTTTTAAACCCCCTCTTAGGTATCCGGTACAAATATTTATTGTCGTCCCTTCCTTTTTATGCTAACTTGCCGGGGGTTAATTTTCTGTCGATCTCCACCGGAAAAAATCTCTGGAAAAAGCCGGGATAAAGAAGGAATTGCTCTCTATTTGTCGAATAGAAGAGGTTGAGGTTTTGTCAGCCTTGCGCAGGGGGTGCCTTATGACCGGCTATTACTTAGCTGTTCTTTTTCTCAGCCTCCTGGCAGGAGCATTGTTGGTCCGCTGGCGGCAAAAATTGGGGCTTTCTCTTTCTTCGGGATTAGTAATAACAGCCGCAGCCGCAGCGGTGAGCCTTGCTTTTCCCTTCCTGTTGCAACACAGCCGGCTGGGAGTTGCTTTTCTCCTTCTTCTGGTGGCGGCAGGAGTGGCTGCCTTTTTTCTAACCTTTCTTCCCCAAAGGTCAGAAAAAAAGAGAGAAAGCGAAATAACTTCTCCCGTTGCTGCTGTTCCTGTAATTTCCAGGGAAGCTGCAGAAGCTGAAAAACCGGCGGAAAAAGAGCTTCAAGGCCGGGAAAAGTTGAAAGATGTTGAAGAAGCCCCTCCTGGAGAAGAGGAAGAAAAAAACGCCGCTGCGGAAGAACTTCTTTCCTCCGCTGAGGCAGAAAAGGCTGTCACCACCACCGTTCCGATAGAAACAGAAGAAGTCGCCGGCGAACCAGAGGAAATTCCCGCAACCCCTATAGATGAGCAAGCAGTAACGGCAGTCGAAATAGAAGCAGAAAAGAAAGAAGAAAACACCCAGCCTGAGGAGATTCCGCAACCCGCAAAAAGCTTAGACGATGTTCTGGCCGAGGCGGCATCCCTCGTAGCAGCAACCAGATTTACGGAAGGGATAGAACTTCTCAAAGGCGCTTTTGCTCTCTTTTCCGAACCAGGGGACCACCTCCGTCTGGTCCGAACTTTAAGTTAAGCCTTTCGGCAAGCAGGCCAGTACGAACAGGCTCTGCTGTTGTTGACCGCATGTTTATCCCAGTACGGAAACTACATTGCTAAGGAAATTGAGTATACCGAGCTTCTTCACTCCCTTCTCCAGAAGGCAGGAATGTCATCTCTGCCGGTACAAGCGGTACCGGAGTGGATAAAAAGGGATCGGTGAAGACGCTGTAACCATCGCCAATGAGGATGCCATCCTCAACGCCACCGAAGTTCCCGGGACTGTAACCGAAACCAGATACGAGCCGGTAGCCACCATCGTGGCTGGAGGAACAAAACCGCCTCTTCCGGAGAGCGTTCACAAATAAGCATCTCCCCAAACATTGAGTAATAAAGGTAACCATGTTTTTGCGGCGTTGCGATTGATGAGAAAGCCTGCACCAAAGCCCCTACCTTTCTTCCTGTGGTAGCGGGCTATTTTTTAGCTCCGAATTATTGCAGTCAAACCCAAATAAACCGGTTTCGGCAGCAAGGAGGTCGCCGTCGTATTCATATTTGGTGGTGACACCGTTTACAGTCTTGCTGATACGGCGGCCGCTGCCATCGTAGGCGAATTCGATGGCATCGCCGTTGGGTTTTACGACCCGCACAAGCTGGTTTTCGGGGTTGTATTCGTAG
>JASUSC010000064.1 GCA_030446285.1 Eubacteriales bacterium
ATGTTAAGTGCTTTTGCCAGCTTCTCGCCTAAAATTAAAATGATTTCCATGACCAGGTCCTTGAATGTGAAACCTTCTTGCGGTATGATTTCCTTGAACACTTTTCTCATTGAACCTCACTCCTCCCCTTCGTCTTTGTTTCTTCCCACTCGGAGTGAGGTTCTTCTTTTTTTGTGTTACTCCTCCTTCCCCCGAAATAATTTTACTCGATGCAGCTTTTCTTGCTGTATTGGGGTATAATTATCTTATCTCCCTGTTTTTTTAAAGGATGACGCCAGCAGGAGGGGTAAAAATGGACCGGGATGGAGAATACTTTGCGGCGTTGGGGCTCCGGCTCTACCGCCAGTTGCGTCATGATATAATTAACCAGCTACAGGTTATTGCCGGGATGATTCAACTGAGGAAAGAGGAGAAAGCCTTAGAACATATCTGGCAGGTAAGTGATGCTTTGAATCGGGAAAGCCAAATTACCCGCATAAAAGGCGAGGGTGTGGCTCTTGTTTTGCTTACTCTGCTGAGGACTCTGCCTCAAAAGGGCGTCTCTTTTTCCTGGGCAGTAGATACCGATCTGGCGGATTACCAGGGCAGTTTCTGGGAGTTAGGGATGTATCTCTACCGGCTTGTTTCTTTTTTCCAGGAAAAAGCTGTTGGCAGAGGCGAGTTGAGCTTGGAGTTTTCTGAAAAGGAAAAAGGATATCTCCTAGTTTTAAAATGGCAGGGGCCGGCAGTCCCGGAGTTGGTGGAAGCTTTGCGGGCGTATCCTCCTCCTTCGGCGGGCAGGCTTCTGGCAGTAGAAACCAAAGATGGTAAAATAGAAGTTAGCTGTTTGCTGGCGAAAGGGTAATGGTGGTGATCAGGTATGTTTTATGATTATGCCAAAATTTTTGTCCAGGGAGGAAGGGGCGGTGACGGTGCCGTTGCCTTTCGCCGGGAGAAATACGTCCCCGACGGCGGGCCTTACGGCGGCGATGGCGGCGACGGCGGGAGCGTCATTTTGGAAGCGGATGAGGGGCTGCGGACCCTGGTGGACTTTCGCTACCAGCGCCACTACCGGGCTGAACGTGGTGAACACGGCAAGGGGAAAAAGATGCACGGGCGCAACGGCGAAGACTTAATCCTGCGGGTGCCGGTGGGAACGGTGGTGAGAGATGCCGCAACCGGAGAGGTGCTCGCTGACTTGGTGCGGCACAGGCAGCGGGTGGTGGTGGCTCGCGGCGGCAGGGGCGGCCGCGGCAATGCCCGTTTTGCCACTTCCACCAATAAAGCACCCGACTTTGCCGAAAAAGGAGAACCGGGGGAAGAACGCTGGCTGGAGCTGGAGCTAAAACTCCTGGCCGATGTAGGTCTGGTAGGGTTTCCTAACGCCGGCAAGTCTACCCTGATAGCGGCCGTGTCCGCTGCTCGCCCCAAGATTGCCGACTATCCCTTTACTACCCTTACTCCCAATTTAGGTGTAGTTCGGGTGGGAGAAGGTATGAGTTTTGTCATGGCTGACATTCCCGGTTTAATTGAAGGGGCCCATGCTGGAGCAGGCCTCGGGCACGAGTTTCTGCGCCACATTGAGCGAACCCGCTTGTTAGTGCACGTGGTGGACATGAGCGGCTTGGAGGGACGGGACCCGGTAGAAGATTTCCAGGTCATCAACCGGGAGCTGGCTCTCTACAACCCGCGCCTGGCCGAGCGGCCGCAGATAGTGGCGGCCAACAAGATGGATCTTTCCCCGGCGGCAGAAAATCTGCGCCGGTTCCAGGAGGTTTACGGCAAGGATTACGAGATTTTCCCCATTTCAGCGGTAACACGTGCCGGCCTTGATGCTTTAATCCAGCGGGTGGCGGAGAAACTGGCGGAGCTGCCGCCAGAGCAGGAGCCGGTGGTGGAAGAGGAAGTGAAGATTACCAGGGCAGAAGCGAAAGAGCCCTTTCAGGTGCTCAGAGAAGGGAATGTTTACGTTGTCACTGGCCCTGTGGTGGAGCGCATGTTCCACCGGACCAACTTTGACAACGATTCGGCGGTGGCCAGATTCCAGCATTTCCTCCGCCGCATAGGAGTGGAAGAGGAGTTGCGCCGGCAGGGCGCAAAACCCGGGGACACGGTGAGAATAATGGATATGGAGTTCGAATTTCAGGATTAATACCGGCTTGGCCGGTATTTTTTTATGAAAAAATGCCTTTCGTTGGCAGGAAAGAAGGAATAACCATATTATTTGTCGAAAATTTTACATAAAGTAAAGTAAACAGGGGGGCACGGTTATGCTTAAGCGACTGAGTATCAGGCAGAAGTTTGCTGCCGGTTTTCTCGTTATTTCCTTTGTGTTATTACTCGAGCTTGCCTCTTTTTTATACCTGCAAAAAGTTACCGCCAACGCCGACAGTATCCGTCACCGCAACGAAAAAATAGTTATGCTGCTGGGTGACCTGGAAAAGGCGGTAGCCTCCATTGTTAATTACGAACGGGGTTACCTGCTCACAGCGGATTACACGTACACCGACGAGCGGGGAACGGCTCTGCGTGGCGACAGCTCCTTTCTTCCCAAGGTGGAGGAGCAGATAAGAAAAGGAGAGGAAGCTCTGCGCCAGTTAGAAGGGTTGGTGGATGAAGACTGCAAACAGGAGGTGCAGGAGCTAAAAGATAAGTTTACCCTTCTAAAAAACAACACGGCGCTGGTCATGTCGGCTTTTCAGGCCGGAGATATAAAAAGGGCCAGGGATCTCTCCAACGGCAGTACCGGCCAGACTGCGGACAGAATTTTGCAGTTGAGCGGTGAACTGCACCGGCAGGTGATGGCCGAGGAGGAAGAGTACGAAGAGACTTCTCACTCAACGACGAACTTACTTACCGCCGCCGTCATAGTGGCTATTGCTCTGGCCGGATTTATTCTTTTTGTTATCGGTTATCTCATGCCGCGCCATCTTGCTTCTTCACTCGTAAAAATAAAAAATCAGGCTGAGGAAATGGCGCGGGGCATTATGGTAGGCGAGGACATAGAAGTGACCAGCAACGGCGAGCTGGTAGCTCTGGCTCAGGCTTTTAACAGCATGCGCCGCGACTTCCGCCGTCTCTTGGAGAGAATGATAGCTGCTTCGGCAGAGGTAGCAGAGAACACGTATTATCTCCAAAAGCAGGGGAAGGAGGCCGGGAAGACGGTGCAGCAGGTTGCGGCGGCTATTCAGGAAGTGGCCCGGGGCAGCAGTGAGCAGAGTGAAAGTACTGCCAGCGCGGTGAGATCGACTGAACAACTTAAAGAGCTAATTAAAGCCACTGCTGACCGAGCAGCGGAACAGGCGCACAGAACCGACCAGACGTCCGAGATAATTAACCAAATGGCCCGGGCTATCGATGAAGTGGCTCGCAGCGCCCAGGAAGTGTCGGATGTGGCCAGAGGGACTTCCGAAGCGGCTACTGCCGGAAAAGAGGCGGTGGGGAACACTGTCAGTGGGATGAACGACATTCGCGACAAGGTCTTTGCTACGGCGAGCCGCGTCCGCGAACTGGGAGAAAGCTCCCAGCAAATCGGGGAGATCTTGCGGGTGATAGACGAAATTGCCGAGCAGACCAACCTGCTGGCTCTAAACGCAGCCATCGAAGCAGCCCGAGCCGGGGAACACGGCAAGGGTTTTGCCGTGGTGGCTGACGAGGTGCGCAAGTTAGCCGAACGCAGCGCCAAAGCTACCAAGGAGATTGCCCAGCTGGTGGAAAATATCCAGGCCGAAACGGCCCGGGCGGTAGCGGCTATGGAAAGCAGCGTGGCAGAGGTAGAAGAGGGGGTAAAACTGGCTGAAAAAGCCCGCGAAGCCCTGGAGAAAATCCTTGATCTGGTCGGAAAAACCTACAGCCAGGTTCAGAATATTTCCGCAGCGGTGGAAGAGATGACGGCCAGCAGTTCGGAAGTGGTAATGGCAGTAGAGCAGTTAGCGCGGATAGCCAAAGAGAATGCCGCGGCGGCTGAGGAGATGGAGCAGTACAGTAACAATGTGCTTACTGCCATCAACAACACCGCGGCAGTGGCGACGGAAAATGCTGCCGCTGCCGAAGAAGTTTCTGCTTCGGCGGATGAAATGACCAGTGTGGTGGCGGGTATTGCCGAAGCCTTAAAAAATCTGGATGAAACGGTGGTGGAGCTCCACAGCATTGGCAGCCGGTTCCTGATAAGGGAGAGCAAAATCCGTTGCTGGGAAGTGAAGAACTGTCCGCCGGCCAGAAAAGAAAAGTGTCCAGCAGCGGCCACTGACGATCCCCGCTGCTGGCTTGTTGAAGGTACGTTGGGCGGCGGAGTCAAGCAGGGGGACGTGGAAGCGAAGAAGCACCGTTGTATGAAGTGCAAGGCCTACTGGACCATTATGGGTGAACTGGAGGGAAATAAGTGAGGGAAGAAGGGATGAAAAAAGAAGGTCAGTACGTCGTCTTTCGGTTGGGGGATGAGAACTACGGGATCGACGTAAATCATGTGCGGGAAATCATCACCATGCAAAAGATAACGGAAGTCCCGGGGACCAGAGAGTTTATCGAGGGGGTTATCAATCTTCGCGGCTATGTAATCCCGGTCTTTAACCTGCGGAAAAAATTTTCTCTGCCAGAGCGAGAAGTGACCCGGGCCACGCGGATTGTAGTGGTGGAAGTAGAAGGGGAAGCCGTGGGAATTATCGGCGATGAGGTATACGAGGTCCTGCGGCTGGCGAGGGAGGAGATTGAACGTCCGTCGCCGTCCATCGTGGCGGGAATAGACTCGGAATACATCAAAGGGATTGCCAAATTGGAACGCGGCCTGGTCATTCTCTTGGATTTAGAACGCGTTCTCCAGCGGGAAGGGAGAAGCTCTTTGGAAAGCACGGCTTGATAATAACTCCCGGGGAATTCTACCGGGGAGTAAATTTTTTGCAGAGCAGTTTTCCAGTAGCTGAAATTTTTAATCCTAATTACAAATTTTGAAAGGATTTTGTTCTAGTTTGTCGAAAATCTTTTGCAAGAGTGATTTTTTGCTAAATAATGGAGAGAATTCCGTCCATAACAAAAGAGGGTGAGAGCTTTGGGCCTCAATCTGGATGCTTCGCCGGAAGAACTGAAATTGTTCCTGGAAGAAGTGGAAGAGCACCTGCAGGTAATAGAAGAAGACCTCGTGCGTCTGGAGAAGGAAGAGGGTACAGAAGAACTGCTGCAAGAGATATTCCGTGCTGCTCACACGCTGAAGGGGTCTTCGGCTACCATCGGTCATAAGCGCATGGCTGAACTTACCCATGCCATGGAAAGCGTCCTCGACAAACTGCGCAAAAAGCAACTTTCCGTCCGCAGCGATGTTATCGACCTTCTTTTTGAGGCTCTGGACAACCTCAGGGTTCTCAAAGACGAAATAGTCAACGACGAAGAAAGTGACATTGATCTTTCCGGGATTGTTTCCCGCCTGCAGAATGTACGGGAAGAAGAAGCCGGCCCCCCTGGGGTGACCGCGGAAGGGGCCAACTCCGATGCAACGGGCGGAGAGAAGTGGATCGAAGTGAACTGGGAAGAGATCGAGCGCATTAAAGCCGAAGAGCAGGCCGGCAGACATTTACTCCAGGTACACATCTTATTCCGGCCGGAAGGGGAAATGCTGCCGGTGCGGGCTTTTATCGTTATGATGTCCCTGCGCGAACTGGGTAATGTGATCAAATCAGAGCCGACGGAAGAGCAAATTGAAAAAGAGGAAATGGGGACGGAATTAAAGGTTTTGCTGGCTACTGGGAAAGATGCAGCTGCCGTCGAGAAGCGGGTTAAAGAGCTGCCTGACATTGCGGATGTGAAGGTGGTGCCTTTTTCCCTTCAGAGTGAAGAAAAAACGGCTGACAAAGAGGGGGAAGCCGCGCTCCAGCCAGCTGCTGCGGAGAAGAACGAGGAAAAAGACGGCGGGGGAAGCGGTGAGGTGAAGAAAAAAGGAGGTGGCAGCAACGGGCGGATAAGGTCGGGGCGGACAGTAAGGGTGGATGTGGAACTTCTCGATGATCTCATGAACTTAGTGGGAGAGTTGGTTATTGACCGTACCCGGCTGTTCCGGATTGCTTCTACTCTGGAGGCTACCGGACAGTTAGATGAGGTTGCTCAGGATTTAAGCCGTACCTCCGTTCACATCGGCCGTGTGACTAGCCAGTTGCAGGAGCAGATAATGAAAGCCCGCATGCTACCCGTGGAGAGCCTGTTCAACAAATTTCCACGGATGGTGCGGGACCTGGCCCAAAAGGCTGGCAAAGAAGTTGACTTTGTTATGGAAGGTCAGGAGACGGAGTTGGACCGTTCCATCATTGAGGAAATAGGAGATCCCCTCATTCATCTCCTGCGTAATGCGGTGGACCATGGCATAGAAACTCCGGAAGAGAGAGAAAAAGCCGGGAAACCCCGGAAGGGCAGGGTACTCCTCAAAGCGTACCACGAGGAAAACCATATTATCATCACAGTCAGCGATGACGGTAAAGGGATAGATGTGGAAAAGGTGAAGGAGTCGGCCGTAAAAAAGGGCCTGATCAGCCCCGAGCATGCAGCCCGCATGTCTGAGAAGGAGGCGCTGAACCTCATTTTCGCTTCCGGCTTAAGCACGGCCCAGAAAGTTACCGATGTTTCCGGCCGGGGCGTGGGTATGGATGTAGTGCGGACCAACATCGAGAAAATTAACGGTACTATTGAAATAAATACCGTTCCCGGCCAGGGAACAGAATTCCGGCTGAAATTGCCTCTCACGTTGGCTATTATCAGAGCCCTGCTCGTTTCTCTGGGGAACAACGTTTACGCTATCCCCTTAAGTTCGGTGGACGAGACCTTGCGCCTAAATTGGGATGCCGTTGAAAAAGTGAGCAATAAAGAAGTAATCGTGGTCCGGGGACGGGTCCTGCCGCTCCTGAAACTGGACGAAGTTTTTAGTTTAAAAATTGGCGCTCAGAAGCGGGAGAAAATCTTCGTGGTGGTGGTTAGTGTTGGGGGGGAACAGATGGGAATTGTGGTTGACCGCCTGGTGGGCGAACAGGAGATTGTCATCAAGAGTCTGGGAAATTACATCGGTGATGTTCCGGGTATTTCCGGGGCGACAATACTTGGGGACGGAAGTGTGGCCTTGATTCTCGATGTACCCAGCCTTTTGAAGAAAGCCGTTCCTTAATGGGAAAAAGAGGGGAGGAAGAGTATGCCCAAAATTCTGGTCGTTGACGACGCCGCTTTTATGCGCATGCGTTTGAACAAACTGTTAACGGAAAACGGTTACGAGGTTATTGAAGCTGAGAACGGGAAAGACGGCGTAGAGAAGTATGAAAAAGAAAAACCGGATTTAGTGTTGATGGATATTACCATGCCGGTTATGGACGGAATTACGGCAGTGGAAGAAATTAAGAAAAGAGATCCCAACGCCATTATTGTAATGTGCAGTGCCCTGGGGCAGCAGAACATGGTTCTGGCGGCTGTTAAAGCCGGAGCCAAAGATTTTATTGTTAAGCCTTATCAACCGGACAAAATCCTTTCTACTGTTAAGCGTTTTGTGGGTTAACAAACTAAAAAAATAATTTGTGGGTTTTGGAGGAAGAAAATGGGGAAGCTGGGGGTTTTAGTGGTAGACGATTCAGCCTATATGCGTAAAGTGATCAGCGACATCATCAACAAAGATCCGGCTCTGGAAGTGGTTGGGGTAGCCCGTGACGGAATTGATGCTTTGGAGAAAGTCCGCACCTGCCAGCCGGACGTTATTACCCTGGATGTAGAGATGCCTCGCATGGACGGCCTGGAGTTTCTCCGCCGTCTGATGACAGAAAATCCCCTGCCGGTGGTGATGGTAAGCAGCCTCACTCAGGAGGGGAGTGAGGTTACGCTGAAAGCCCTTTCCTTAGGAGCGGTTGATTTTGTTCCCAAGCCCTCCGGAGCTATTTCCCTGGATATTCACAAGGTTGGCGAGGATATTGTCAACAAAGTTAAAGTCGCCGGCCGTATACCTAAGCACAAGCTGGGCGGGATAATGCGGGCTCAGCAGGCTCGGTTGGCGACACTATCTTCCCGGCCTGCTGTATCTGCACCGCTTGGAGCGCCGGCTCCGGCAGCGGATAAAATGGCAGACAGACTGGTCATCATAGGGTGTTCTACCGGCGGACCTGGTACTCTTCAACAGATCATTCCTCACTTGCCGGCTGATTTGCCGGCCGGGATCTTGATCGTTCAGCATATGCCGCCGGTCTTCACTGCTTCCCTGGCGAAGAGACTGGATGAGATGTCTCAGGTGAAGGTAAAGGAGGCCAAGGAAAACGACGTTATTCTCCAGGGGTGGGCCTATATCGCTCCCGGAGATTACCATATGACGGTAAAACGGAAAGGGATTATCGGCCTCAATCAGGACCCGCCCGTTCACAGTGTCCGACCGGCGGCGGATGTGACTTTTCTCTCGGCCGTTCCTCACTACGGTAAGCGAATTTTGGGTGTAGTTTTAACCGGCATGGGTTTTGACGGGGCTAAAGGGATCGATGAAGTGAAAAAGGCCGGCGGAAAAGCCATTGCCCAGGATGAAGCTACTTCTATTGTCTACGGCATGCCCAAAGTAGTGGTGGAGATGGGTAATGCCGACCGGGTGTTGCCTGTTGATAAAATTGCCGAGAGTATTGTGGAGATGGTGGAGGAACTGTAAGGTGCTGAACTACGGGGAGCGGGAGAGATGCTGAAACTTGCGCCGAAAAATTTGCGGCCGGGAATGGTGCTGGCCAGGAGCGTTTACAACAGTAAGGGAATGCTGGTTACTCCGGTCGGGACGAAATGGAGCAGAGTCATATTGATAGACTGTTGAACCTGAAAATATCGGAAGTTTACAGACCCGCCGCGGGAAGGCCCTACCCCTTCAGGGGTAGGGATGAAAGCGGCGGCCGGGTAAGATAGAAGGGCCCAACCCGGGCCCCAACCGGGTTCTAGGGCTGGACCGGCCCGAACTCAAGCCCCCGGAGAGGGAGGCCGCTGCGCGGGTGCTGGAGAGCAATCCCTACATCCGCGTAAGCTTCCCTCAGTGAAAGGGGAAGCCCTACGCCTTAAGGGGCTGTTGAAAAACAAGCCACAATGGATGCAAAAGATTGAGTGAATAATGAGACATTAGTATTGCAAACATGCCTACTACATGGTATAATAAGGCC
>JASUSC010000065.1 GCA_030446285.1 Eubacteriales bacterium
ATATAGGGGTACGGTGGCTTCTGGATGGGGGCGGGAGGTTTTATCCATGGCGGAAAAAGTGAGAAGGATTTTTGTCGAGAAAAAGCCGGGCTATAACGTAGAAGCGCAACGCCTTTACCGGGACTTAAAGGAAACTCTGCGCCTTTCCGGATTAAAAGGGGTGCGCATTCTCAATCGCTACGACGTTGCCGGGATAAGCGATGAAGTTTATGAGAGGGCCCGGTGTACCATTTTTTCCGAGCCGACGGTGGATTACGTTTACGATGAAGAAGTGAAGTTTGCGCCCGATGAGCGGGTCTTTGCCGTCGAGTATCTTCCCGGTCAGTACGACCAGCGGGCTGACTCTGCTGCTCAGTGCATTCAGATTTTAACCCAGGGAGAAAGACCGCTGGTCAGGACAGCCAAGGTTATTGTCCTGCAGGGAGAAATAAGTGACGAGGAATTTGCCCGGGTTAAAAACTACTGCATCAATCCCGTGGATTCCCGCGAAGCGTCCCTGGACAAGCCATTTTCCCTGGAAATGGAGTGTGCTGCACCGGAGGATGTACCGGTGATCCACGGCTTTACGGGGATGGACGACGACCAACTGGCACAACTCATGGAGCAAATGGGTTTTGCCATGAGTTTTGCCGATCTCAAATTTGTGCAGGAGTATTTCCGGCACCAGGAAAAACGAGACCCCACGGAAACGGAGCTCAGGGTTATTGACACCTACTGGTCTGACCACTGCCGGCACACCACCTTTTTGACGGAGATAGAGGAGGTTGATTTTGCTCCTGGTTCCCTGGTGGAACCGGTAAAAGAGGCGTACCGGGAGTACGGTCGTTCCCGGGAGTTCGTCTACGGGGACAAGCCCCGGGAGCAGTGTCTGATGGACATTGCCACCATTGCCATGAAAGAGATGCGCCGGCGGGGTATGCTGCCCGATCTGGATGAGTCGGAGGAAATCAATGCCTGCAGTATTGTAGTCGAGGTGGACGTGGACGGCCGCAAAGAAGAGTGGCTGGTGATGTTTAAAAACGAAACTCACAATCACCCCACCGAAATCGAACCTTTTGGCGGCGCGGCCACCTGTTTAGGCGGCGCCATTCGCGATCCTCTCTCCGGTCGTTCTTACGTCTATCAGGCTATGCGGGTTACCGGCAGCGGCGACCCGCGTACCCCGGTGGAGAAGACTCTGCCCGGCAAACTGCCGCAGCGGAAAATTACTACGGAAGCAGCCCACGGCTTCAGCTCCTATGGAAACCAGGTGGGACTTGCCACCGGCCAGGTGGCGGAGATATACGACGAAGGGTATGTGGCTAAACGGATGGAAATCGGAGCGGTCATCGGGGCAGCTCCCCGGCGGAATGTGGTGCGGGCCAAACCCCAGCCCGGTGATGTGGTCCTGCTCGTGGGAGGACGGACGGGCAGGGACGGTTGCGGCGGGGCTACCGGCTCGTCCAAGGCCCATACGGAAGAGTCCATTTTTACCTGTGGTGCAGAAGTGCAGAAGGGCAATCCGCCTGAAGAGAGAAAATTGCAGCGCCTTTTCCGCCGCCCGGAAGTGAGTCGGCTGATTAAAAAATGCAACGATTTCGGCGCCGGCGGGGTCTCGGTGGCCATCGGCGAACTGACCGACGGCATCGAGGTGGACTTGGATGCCATTCCCCGTAAGTACGAAGGACTTAACGGCACCGAACTGGCCATTTCTGAATCCCAGGAACGGATGGCGGTGGTGGTAGCGGCGGAGGACGCCGAACGGTTTATTGCCTATGCCCGGGAGGAAAACCTGGAAGCTACGGTGGTTGCCAGAGTTACTGCCGACCGGCGCATGCGGATGGTGTGGCGCGGGAAGACCATTGTTGATATTAGCCGTGATTTCCTTAACACCAACGGCGTGCGGCAGAAGACCAAAGTTTACGTGGCAGCACCGGCGGAAGCCGACAATTACTTCCGCCGTTTGGAACAAGAAGTGGCGGCGAAAATTGATGACCTGCGGGAAGCATGGCTGGCCAATTTGCGCGACCTCAACGTATGCGGTCAGCGCGGCTTGGTGGAGCGTTTCGACAGCACCATCGGAGCGGGAACTGTTCTCCTGCCCTTCGGCGGACTCTATCAGGCTACGCCCACGGAAGGAATGGTGGCCAAGATACCGCTTCTTTCCGGGGAAACCACTACCGGCACTGTTATGACCTTCGGTTACAATCCCCGCCTGGCCAAGTGGAGTCCCTTCCACGGCGCCCTTTACGCGGTGGTAGAGGCGGTGGCCAAGGCGGTGGCCTTAGGATGCGATTACCGGCGGCTGAGATTGAGTTTGCAGGAATATTTTGAGAAGTTAGGCAAGGATCCCGTCCGCTGGGGCAAACCTTTCAGCGCTCTCTTGGGAGCCTTTTATGCCCAGAAAAAATTAGGGATTCCGGCCATCGGCGGCAAGGACAGCATGTCCGGTACTTTTAAAGACCTGCATGTGCCGCCTACCTTGGTGGCTTTTGCGGTCGGCGTGGTGGATGTGCGCCATGTGGTCTCTCCTGAGTTTAAAGAAGTCGGGAATCCTGTCATTCTGATCCCGGTACGGCGGGATGAGCGGGAAATGCCCGACTTTGAGGGAATGAGGGCTGCCTACGAGCGGGTTCATCGTTTGATTCAGGAAGGGCAGGTGCGGGCGGCCCAGGCGATACGTATCGGCGGGCTGGCAGCGGCGCTAACCAAGATGACCTTCGGTAACCGCATTGGCATAACCCTTGCCGGCGAAATGGATCCCCATGCCCTCTTTGTCAGCGAGTACGGTTCTCTTGTCCTCGAACTGAGCCGGGAGGTGGACCTGGCGCAGGCCCTAGCTGGAGTGGAGTACCGCTTGCTGGGTTATACCGTTGCCGAACCAGTTATCACCGTAAACGGTGTAAAAATAAGGGTAGACGAAGCCTTGCAAGAATGGGAAAAACCGCTCGAGCCCATTTTCCCTACCCGGACGGAAATACCGGCGGAAAAACCCATGACCATTGTCTATGAAGGCCGCAACACCTCCCGCCCTAAGGTGAAAATTGCCAAACCGCGCATTTTTATGCCTGTCTTCCCTGGGACCAACTGCGAATACGATACGGCTAGGGCCTTTGAACGGGCAGGAGGAATTGTGGAAACCCTGGTTTTCCGTAACCTGACGCCTGCTGAGGTGGAAGAGTCCATTGCGGCCATGGTGGCGGGCATTAACCGGGCGCAAATTATCATGCTGGCCGGCGGCTTCAGCGCTGGGGACGAACCGGAAGGATCGGGTAAGTTCATCGCCACCGTGTTCCGCAACCCGCGGGTAAAAGAGGCGGTTATGAAACTGCTGAAAGAGCGGGACGGTCTCATCTTAGGCATTTGCAACGGTTTCCAGGCGCTGATCAAATTAGGACTGGTTCCCTATGGGGAGATAATCGACATCGATGAAAACTGCCCTACCCTCACCTACAACACCATCGGCCGCCACGTATCCCGCATGGTGAGAACGAAAGTTGTTTCTACCCTTTCTCCCTGGTTCAGCAATGTCAAAGTGGGGGACATCCACACCATCCCCGTATCCCACGGCGAAGGCCGTTTTGTGGCGCCGCCGGACCTCATTGCTGATCTTGCGGCGGCAGGACAGATTGCCACCCAGTACGTCGATCTGGACGGTAATCCCACTTACGATCCGGACTTCAACCCCAACGGCTCCATGCATGCCATTGAAGGGATTACCAGCCCCGACGGCCGCGTGTTAGGGAAAATGGGCCATTCCGAGAGGATTGGGCCCTGGGTGGCGGTAAACGTGCCTGGGGAGAAAGACCAGAAAATTTTTGAGGCGGGAGTAAATTATTTCTCGTAGAGAGGCCGGAAGGGTTGGCCTCTTTTTTTCTGCCAATGAGGGTATTTTATGGCAGGATTTGTCTCTTTTTTGGCGAATATGGTTAAACGTATTCTGGCTGATAAGGCAGGTTTTCGCTGTGAAAAAATTGTTACACCGGCTTGTAGGCAGCAGAAAGGACAGGGGCAAGGAAGGGGAGGAATTAGCCTGCCATTATCTCCGCCGCCGCGGATTTGCCATTGAGGCCCGCAACTACCGGTGCCGCTACGGGGAAGTGGACATCGTGGCCCGAAGGGGAAAAACTCTGGTTTTCGTTGAGGTCAAAAGCCGGGGCAGGACCGATTACGGTTTTCCTCAGGAAGCGGTGGATGGGCGCAAGCAGAAACGGCTACGGTTAGTGGCCCAGCATTTTATCCAGCAACAACTTCGCTTGAGCGGGGATGATTGCTTTTTTCGTTTTGATGTAATAGCAGTAATCTTTCGGGGCGAAGGCGAAGTGCAAATCGATCACATCGAAAACGCTTTTTAGAAAGTGGGGATAGGTGAGTAAATGGCGCTGACAGTAGTTCGGAGTATGGCTCTGGTGGGGTTAAACGGGGTGCCTGTGGAAGTGGAAGTGGACATTGCCGGCGGACTCCCGGCTTTTGAGATTGTTGGCCTTCCCGATGCGGCGGTTAAAGAGGCCAAGGAGCGGGTGCGGGCGGCTTTGCGCAACGCCGGCTACGAACTCCCGCCGCGGCGGGTGACGGTTAACTTAGCTCCGGCCCACTTGCGCAAGGAAGGGCCGGCTTTCGATTTAGCCATGGCGGTGGGCATTCTCCTGGCCAGCGGCCAGCTTGACTCCGGCCGGAAAGAGAAAGAAAACGGTTATACCCGGCTCCGGGACGCTGTCTTTATCGGGGAGCTGTCTCTGGACGGGAGGGTGAAACCGGTAAACGGCGTTCTCCCCCGGGTGGCCGACGGCGTTGCTGTCGGGGCAGAACTTTTCTGTCTTCCGGCGGAAAATGCCTGCGAAGGGGCACTGGTGGAGGGGGCGGAGATTTTTCCCGCCAGGACCCTGGCCGATGTGGTCGAAGGTCTGTTGAACCCAGACCGGTTAATGGAGGTCCTTGCCCATCGTCCCCGGCCTTTGCCGGCGGATCCATCTTCTCTAGCAGACGAGCCCGATTTTGCCGCCGTGCGGGGTCAGGCCCAGGCTAGGCGGGCGATGGAGATAGCCGCTGCCGGCGGGCACAACATCCTCCTCATCGGTCCTCCCGGAAGCGGAAAAACTATGCTAGCCCGCTGTTTGCCGGGAATTATGCCGCCCTTAGAATGGGAGGAAGCGTTGGCTGTTACCCGGGTGTACAGCGTGGCCGGCCTTCTCGGGAACAGCCCCCTGGTGCAGCGGCGGCCCTTCCGTTCCCCGCACCACACCACCTCCCGCCAGGCCATGGTGGGCGGGGGGAGAATACCCGGCCCAGGGGAGATAACCCTGAGCAACCACGGGGTTCTTTTCCTGGACGAATTGCCCGAGTTCTCCCGGGACGTGCTGGAATCCCTGCGCCAGCCTTTAGAAGACGGTTACGTGTCCGTGTCGCGGGTTCAGGGTAACTTTGTTTTCCCGGCCGACAATCTGCTCCTGGTAGCGGCGGCCAATCCTTGTCCCTGCGGCTTTCACGGTGACCCGGAAAAGGAATGCACCTGCACTCCCCACCAAATCCAGCGCTACTTAGGGCGGATTTCCGGTCCTCTTTTAGACCGTATTGACATGCATGTGGAAGTGCCCCGCTTGCGGTACGAAGAACTAGCAACGCGGGAGCCGGGAGAGAACAGTGCGGCAATCCGGAAGCGGGTGCTTATGGCCCGACGGCGCCAGCAGGAGCGGATGCAGGCGGCGGGTCTGCCGAAAAACCGCCTCAACGCCCGGCTGAAGCCGGAAGAAGTTCTGCAGTTTTGTCAACCCGACCGGGAGGGAGAGAATCTGCTCCGCCAGGCTTTCCAGCGCTTGAACCTCAGTGCCCGGGGTTATCACCGGTTGCTGAAAGTGGCCCGGACTATTGCCGATTTAGAGGGAGAAGAAAAGGTGCGGGCGGAGCACATTGCCGAGGCCCTCCGCTACCGCGTCCTGGACCGCTACCTGCCGTAAGGTATAATTTTCCTTCTCCCCGTCAAGGCTATTTATACAGACCAGACGGGGGGAAGGAGCTTTATGTGCGGTATTTGCGGCATCGTGGGCGAAAAAGCTAAGCATAATTTATCCTGGCAGGAAATAGTGCCAACCATGATTGATGCCATGCGGCACCGCGGGCCAGATGACGAAGGGTATTACGTAGACGAAGAAGCGGTCTTAGGTTTCTGCCGCTTGAGTATCATCGACCTTCCGGGGGGAAGACAGCCTTTGGCGGATGAAGAGGGGCGGTACTGGCTGGTTTTCAACGGGGAAATTTACAATTTTGCCGAGTTGAGACGGGAACTTGCGAGTAAAGGTCACCGTTTTGCCACCGCCACTGACGGTGAGGTTATCCTTCACCTTTACCAGGAATACGGACCAGCCCTTCTTTCCCGGCTGCGGGGGATGTTTGCCTTTGCCATCTATGACCGGGTGAAAAAAACTCTTTTTGCCGCCCGAGACCATTTCGGCATTAAGCCTTTCTATTACGCCCGGCGAGGCCGGTCTCTCTATTTTGCTTCGGAATTAAAAGCACTGCTAGCAGCGGGGCTGAGAGGGGAAACGGACCCCGGTGCCCTCTACCACTACCTCACCCTCCAGTACATTCCCGACCCCTTGACCCCTTTTCGCGAAATCCGCCGTCTTCCCCCGGCCCATTATCTTTTTTTCGACGGCCGAGAACTGAAAATCCGCCGCTACTGGCAGGCAGAATTTAGTCCTAATCAAGCCGGAAGCGAAGAACACTGCCAGCGGCTGCGTCAGGTCCTAACCGATTCGATAAGGCATCACGCTATAAGCCATGTGCCGGTGGGAGCTTTTCTCAGCAGTGGGGTAGACTCGGCAGCCGCGGTAGCCCTGTTGAAGGAATTTTACGGGGAGGTTCTCACCTTTTCGGTGGGATTTGCCGGGGACGGATACGAAGAACACCAGCTGGCGGCGGCAACGGCGGCCAAATTAGGGGTGCGGAACAGATGTCACGTTATTACCCGGGAGGAGTATTTCCGGGTTTTGCCGGAAGTTATCTGGCATCTCGATGAACCTTTGGCAGATCCCTCGGTCGTTCCCCTCTATCTTCTTTCCCGCCTGGCGCGGGAAGAGGTAAAGGTGGTCCTGTCCGGGGAAGGGGCCGACGAAATTTTCGCCGGCTACAACATCCACCTGGAACCCCGGGCCCTCCGCTGGGCCCGTTATCTACCCTTTGGGCTCCGCCGGCGGGGGCGTTCCTTGCTGGAAAAGCTCCCTCCCCAGCGGGGGCGAAACTACCTTCTCCGGGCTTTTACTCCTCTGGCAGAGAGGTATTACGGCAACGCCTGCCTCTTTCAGGAAGAGGAGAAGAGGAAACTCCTCAGACCTGAGTTTCTCCGGGAGGTTGTTCCCACGTCCTCCTTAATTGCCGCTGTAACCGGCGTTCCTGTTGATGACGACTACCTGACCTGGATGCAGCTCGTCGACATCAACTTCTGGCTGCCGGGCGACATTCTTGCCAAAGCGGACCGGATGAGCATGGCCCACGGCCTGGAACTGCGGGTTCCCTACCTGGATCCGGAGGTTTTCAAAGTGGCGTGCCAAATTCCCCCCGCCTGGCGTACCTACCGGGGGAAAACCAAATATGTTTTTCGTCGCGCGGTTCAGGACTTGCTGCCGCCGGAAACAGTGGCCAGGAAAAAGCTCGGGTTTCCCGTTCCTCTGCGGCGGTGGCTTGATTCTCCTCTTGGCCGGGAATTGGAGGCGACCATTGGGGAAAGTGAGTTGGTGAGGGATTTGTTTTCTCCGGGGGTTCTCGCTTCCCTTTGGCAGCAGCATCGGGCGGGGCAACGCAATCTAACCCGTCAGCTATGGGCCCTTTATGTGCTGGCCTTATGGTGGGAAATTTGCTGCCGGGGAAGCCGGCGATTTGGCGAGAAAAAAAATATCTTGGCCAAATTTGTGCCGACTATTGACAGAGACCGGCAACTGCATTATAATCCCTATTAGTAATGATTATTAATAAAAGGGGGATGATAAAATGGACCTGGTAAATGAAAACAAGTTGGGAGTGGCCAAGGGCACTGCGCTGCAAGAAGCTGTGGACATGGAGTTTAAAGGAGAGACCTGGGAAGTGGGAATTTACTTAGCTATGGCCCGGCAGGCCCAGCGGGAAGGTTACCCGGAAGTGGCGGAGGTTTTGAAAGCCATCGCTTTCGAGGAAGCTTGGCACGCTGCCCGCTTTGCTGAGCTCAACGGGAAAATTTCTGCCAGCACCAAGGAAAATATTGAAAAAATGTTGAAGGGCGAGCTGGAAGCCAACAAGGGCAAGCGGGAAGCGGCGGTAAAAGCCAAAGAAAACGGGCTGGACGAGGTTCATGACGCCCTGGATGAGTCTTCCCGGGATGAAGCCCGGCACGCCCGTGCCCTGCAAGGGTTACTGGAGCGTTACTTTAAGTAAACAAAGGGGTTTAATCAGCAAAAAATGAGCCGGCTTTACTGCCGGCTCCAGATTGTCGACAAAGTATCTGTCGGCAGTCTTTTTTTGTGAGAAAAACATACAAAAAGGAACATTTTTGTTGTAAAATTGAATCAGAAAGAATTT
>JASUSC010000066.1 GCA_030446285.1 Eubacteriales bacterium
CCGCTTCGGCAGTCCGGTACATGCGCTTTTTGTGGTACTTCGGCATCTCAAGCAATCACCGATGATAGTATAGCAAATCGGTTAGCTGCTAACAACCCTTTTTCCCCGTCAGTGTAAATTGGTCAGGCCGGCCAAACCTTTGCCAGTAATTTTAACAGGTTGAATCCCATGATCCCCCTAATCTCCTGCTGGGAAAATCCCCTTTTTGCCAAGGCTTTCGCCAGACCGGGAAAACAGCTCGCATCCATAAGCCCCGGAATAAACCCCTCCATCCCATCAAAATCCGATCCTAAGCCCAGGGACTCGGTTCCAGCCACCGTCGCCGCATGAACCACGTGATCCAAAAAAGTCTCTAAACTCACCTTCCCATCCCGGGCAGCAAACTCGGGCACAAAGGTCAGCCCTACCAGTCCGCCGGCTTGGGCGACAGCTTTTAACTGCTCGTCGGTTAAATTGCGGGGGTGAGGATTTATCCGGTAACAGCAGGTATGGGAAACCATTACCGGCGCTGCTGAAAGCTCCAAAGTCTGCCAGAAACCTTTCCGTGCAATATGGGCCAGATCAATTAAAACACCGCGGCGGTTGAGATAAGGAATCAGCTTCCGTCCAAAAGGGGTAAGGCCTCCGCCATCGCCGGCCCCCGCACCGGCAGCTATAGCATTGGCCCGGTTCCAGGTAAGACCAAAAACTCTCACCCCGCAGGCAATGAGAAAATCCAGGCGGACAAAACTGGTTCCTATCGGCTCCCCTCCTTCTAAAGCCAGCACCGCCGCCACCTTTCCCCTCTTCACAACTTTTTTTAACTCGTCATAGGCTGTTGCTACCTTTAACCTACCCTTCCCCTCCCTCTCCAGCCGCCGTAGGCGGGTAATCAATTCCAAAGCCCGGTAAAAAGCTCTGTCCGGCAGAAAGGGATCGTCCACAAATACCGCAAAAAACTGGACTGCCACCCCTCCTTGTCTCATTTTGCTAAAGTTGACCTGAACGCCTGCATTCCAATAAAAACCCTCCAAGTCCCGCAGGAGAGTGTCACAGTGGGCATCGGCTACTAAAAATTTTCCCAACATCTTCTCCTCCTCACCCGGGTTTTTTCTACCAGCCTATGCCCGCCGCAAAATTTTCCTGCCAAAAAAATAAAAATCCTGACGGTCGAAACCGGCAGGATAATCCTCTGCAAGCAATCTCTCATCAAAGCCCTTCTTACACCTGCAGCGACACTGCTGTCTGCCTTACCGCGGCTGCACTATGAGTTTTATGGCCGTTCTCTCTTCGCCATCAATGATGATATCGGTAAAAGCCGGAATGCAGATGAGGTCCATACCGCTCGGAGCAACAAATCCCCGGGCAATGGCCACCGCTTTTACCGCCTGATTGATGGCGCCGGCACCAATCGCCTGGATTTCAGCGCTTCCTTTCTCCCTTAGAACACCGGCCAAGGCCCCTGCTACCGAATTTGGATTAGACTTTGCCGAAACTTTCAATACCTCCATACCTCTACCTCCTCGACTGGTTTTACTGTTTCCGGAAGAAGGGCTTCTTATGGTTGTATATATTCTCCATATAAAAAAAAATTCCTCTTTGAGTAAGGAAAAATTTTAACATTTCCGCCGAATCCAGTCGAGGAATTTCTCCACTCAATTATTCATAACTCAATTATTCATAATAGTTAATTCTCCGAATTTCCCGGCAACGCCCCGTTTCCTCATCCAGGTCCAAGAGAACGGCGTTGAACTGGTAGGGGCCGGAAGCTACCTCAAACTTCACCGGCCGCTGGAGGAGAAACTTTTCAATCACCGTCGCCGGCTTCACTCCTAAGACGGAAACCCAGGGCCCGGTCATGCCAGCATCGGTAATGTAGGCAGTACCTCCGGGTAAAATTTTTTCGTCCGCCGTCTGCACATGGGTATGGGTTCCAATCAGCGCTGAAACCCGGCCGTCCAGGTACCAGCTCAGAGCAATCTTCTCGGAAGTGGCCTCGGCGTGAAAATCGACAATAATTAAGGGAGTGATGGGCCTGATTTCTTCCAAAATCCTGTCAATAACCCGGAAAGGACAGAGAAGACCTCCGCCGACAAACACCCGTCCCGAGAGGTTCACAACCCCCACTCTCACCCCGCCCACTTCAAAAATTCCGTAACCGCGGCCGGGGCAGGGGTCAGGATAATTGGCCGGCCGGAGGAGTTTTTCTTCCCGGTCGATAAAATCAAAAATTTCTTTTTTATCCCAGACGTGATTTCCCATGGTAATAACATCAACGCCGGCAGCGTATAGTTCATCGGCCACCGGCCGCGTAAGCCCATTGCCACCGGCTGCATTCTCCCCATTAGCAATGATAAAATCCAGAGCCAGCTCGCTCTTTATCCCCGGCAGGGCTTCCTGCAAAGCCCGGCGGCCGGGACGTCCCACCACATCACCGATAAAAAGAACCCGCATAACTTCCCCCCGGTAATGGAATTACTTGTTGAAAACTAATACCCGACCTTCTTCGCGAAAAGCGATAATATTTTTTTCCTGATGGCCAGCTTTTATGTTCTCCAGCATATGCTCAATAAGCTCTTCCTGGATGGCCAGTTCCTCCTCTAAGAAGAAATCATTTTCTTCTTTCACTAAGTAATCTTGGAAAAAGTCGTGGACCATACTAACAGTAAGAGAAATCTCCTCCCGGGTAAGGGAACTGAGATCACGCTCGAGTTCTAAAACAGACACGTCGTCCATGCGCTTTATATTAATTTTACAGTGCTCTATCTTTCGCCCTTCAATGGCGTTGTAAGTGTCAATGCTGTCGTGAAGAATTTCCCGCACCCGGCGTCCCTCTTCCTCTGCCACGGGCCGGGCAATGATAAAACTGTATTTAAAAAGGTTGTGTTCCGGCATATAACTTACCGTTCCCACTTCGGGAAATCTGACGAGAATAGAAATTATCAACTCTGTGCCATCGCTTTGCCGCTGCGGTAGTTTGTTAATATCCACCCTTTATTCACCTCGCCACGCCTATTTTATCACTTTTTCACCCCCCTGCCAACGACTGATTTGCCAAACTTTTCAGCCTTTTATTTCTTTGCATTCCTTATTTTTTTCTCTGTGGAATACATTGTAAACAACTTAGCTGCATTCAGGAAAAAAATAAAGCTGCCGTTGGCTCGGCAGCCTCAATTCTGTCCAATTGCTAAATTATTTGGCGTAATCCACCGCTCTTACCTCGCGAATAACCACCACTTTAATCTGACCGGGATACTCCAGCTCCGCCTCAATTTTTTTGGCTATTTCGCGGACCAGTTTCACCGCTGCGATATCATCTACTTTTTCGGGTTTTACCATCACCCGGATCTCCCGGCCAGCCTGGATAGCATAAGACTTCTCTACACCTTCAAAGGAATTGGCTATTTCTTCCAATTTCTCCAGTCGCTTAATATAGGCTTCAAGGGTCTCCCGTCGTGCCCCCGGCCGCGCCGCCGAGATGGCATCAGCCGCCTGAACGAGGACGGCTTCAATGGTTTTGGGCTCAATATCGCCGTGGTGAGCGGCAATGGCATGAATCACTTCCGGACTCTCCCGGTATTTCTTGGCCAGCTCCGCCCCGATGGTAACGTGGGGACCCTCTACCTCATGGTCCACCGCTTTCCCTATGTCGTGGAGGAGGCCGGCCCGTTTGGCTAACTGCACGTCCACTCCTAATTCAGCCGCCATCAAACCGGCCAACTGAGCCACCTCGATAGAATGCTTGAGGACGTTCTGGCCGTAACTCGTCCGGAATTTCAGTCGCCCCAGCAGCCGCACCAGCTCAGGGTGGAGACCGTGAACCCCAGCTTCAAAAGCAGCCTGCTCGCCCTGCTCTCTGATCTGGGCTTCTACCTCCCGCTGGGCCTTCTCCACCATTTCCTCAATTCTGGCCGGGTGGATGCGCCCGTCGAGAATGAGTTTCTCCAGGGCTATCCGGGCCACTTCCCGGCGGATGGGGTCAAACCCCGAGAGAATAACAGCCTCAGGAGTATCGTCAATGATTAAATCCACGCCGGTAAGGGTTTCCAGGGTCCTGATATTTCTCCCTTCCCTGCCGATGATGCGGCCTTTCATCTCATCGTTGGGCAGATTGACAACCGTAACCGTAGTTTCCGCCACGTGGTCAGCGGCACAGCGCTGGATAGCCTGGGTAATAATTTCCTTCGCCCGTTTGTCCGCTTCCTCCCGGGCCTGGGTCTCGATCTCCTTAATCAGCATGGCGGTTTCCTGTCTGACTTCTTTTTCTACTTCCGCTAAAAGGATCTCCTTGGCTTCTTCTGTACTGAGGCCGGATATTCTTTCCAGCTCGCTCCGGTGCTGCTCGATGAGGCGGGCCAGTTCCTCCCGCATCCGCTCCAGTTCAGCTTCTTTCTTGTTAAGAGCTTCTTCCTTTTTCTCGATGTTCTCTATCTTGCGATCCAAAGCCTCTTCTTTCTGCAGCAAACGGCGTTCCAAACGCTGAATCTCCATCCGCCGTTCCCTGTTTTCCTGTTCGGCCTCTTTTTTGAGCCGGAAGACCTCTTCCTTGGCCTCGAGCACTGCTTCCTTCTTTTTGGCTTCAGCTACTTTTTCCGCTTCCGCAATAATCCGCTGAGCTTCTCTTTCCGCCGAAGCAAGCCGCGCTTCTACCACATACCGGCGCAAAAAATATCCACCGGCAAAAGCCAGCACGCCCGTTACCAAGATCAGTACAACAGCCGTCGCGTTAATTTTCTTCACCTCCTATTTCATTGTCAAAGAGCAGAAGCCTGCACGCAAAAATAAAAACCGAGCGAAACTCGGTTTATAGATTTCCCACCAACAGCATACGGGCTGATTTCCAGCCATCTAACCTCAAGGGAATATTAAGTTGTCCCGTTTGATTGAGGTAGATTTATTTCAGCCAACCCGTTGCCAGTTGGTAGTACTATCTATCAAAGTTCCCCCGCGTAGTCTATTCTACCCTCTTTTTGTCCAAATGTCAAGATTTGCCTTCCCAGTCTATGAAGGGGAATTATCTCCTTTTTCCTCTGTCAATCTTCTCAACACCCGATTTATCACCTCGGGAGAAAATCCCCTTCGCCACAAAAAGGCCCCGGCCTTTTCCCGTTCCTCCGGCAGGGAAAAACGGCGAGCTACCAGCCGCAGAGCCCGCTCCTCCTCCTCTTCTTCGGCAGTGACTTCCGCCAAAGCCTCCGCCACCACTTCCTCCGGCACACCCTTCTGCTTCAGTTCCCAAGCCAGCCGGCGTCTCCCCATGGGCTTGAGGTCCAGTCTGCGCTCTACCCAGAGGTGGGCGTAGAAGCGGTCATCCAGGTAGCCCCTTTCCTGCAAATAAGCCAGTACCTCCTGGGCAACCTCATCCGGACACCCCCGCCCTTTCAGTTTCACTTCCATCTCCCGCACGGTATACATGCGCCGGGAAAGGAGCCGGAGGGCATAAGTAAGGACCGCCGAAAAATCGCTGGCGGCCCTTTTCTTTCCTCTCTTTCTCATCATGAGTACGGAACTTCCTCCGGAGGAGCGGAAGGAACTTTAATTTGTCCTAAGTTCAGGGCCTGCCTGATCTGCTGTTCAATCTCCGCGGCTATTTCAGGATGCTCTTTGAGAAACTCGCGGGCGTTGTCCCGCCCCTGTCCTAAACGGATATCGCCGTAGGAGTACCAGGCCCCGCTCTTGGTAATGATATTCATTTCCGTAGCGATATCGATAATGTTTCCCTCCCGGGATATTCCTTCGCCGTAGAGAATATCAAAATCGGCCTGTTTGAAAGGAGGAGCTAACTTGTTCTTCACCACTTTTACCCGGGTCCGGCTGCCGATTACTTCTGTGCCCTGCTTAATCGCCTCTAATTTTCTGACCTCCATCCGCACAGAAGCGTAAAATTTCAACGCCCTTCCTCCGGGAGTGGTTTCGGGATTGCCAAACATAACCCCCACTTTCTCCCGCACCTGGTTGATGAAAATGGCGGTAGTGCGGGACTTGCTGATGGCCCCCGTCAGTTTCCGCAAGGCCTGGGACATCAGCCGGGCTTGCAGGCCCACGTGGGCGTCACCCATTTCCCCTTCGATTTCCGCCCGCGGCACTAGGGCGGCTACCGAGTCCACTACAATTACGTCAATAGCCCCGCTCCGGACCAGGGCCTCGGCAATTTCCAGGGCCTGCTCTCCGGTGTCAGGCTGGGAAACGAGAAGGTTGTCGATGTCCACTCCCAATTTGCGGGCGTAGTAGGGATCGAGAGCGTGTTCAGCGTCGATAAAAGCCGCCGTTCCTCCCATTTTCTGGGCTTCGGCAATAATGTGGAGAGCCACGGTGGTCTTACCAGAAGACTCTGGACCGTAAATTTCCACCACCCGGCCGCGGGGCACACCGCCTACTCCTAAGGCAATGTCCAGAGCCAGGGAGCCGGTGGGAATGACTTCCACGTTCAATTTAGCCGAAGCCTCGCCCAATTTCATTATGGAACCTTTACCGAACTGCTTTTCGATCTGGGCCAGCGCCATTTCCAGGGCTTTTTGCTTATCGGACATAGTTTGCCCCCTCTCAAACATCTGTTCGCATCTATTATACCGGGGGTTGACAATAAATGTCAACCAAAAAATTTACTTACCGCCGCGGCATGGCCGGGGCAGCGTTTATCCGCCGGCCGTTGTAAACGTAGTGGTGGAAGCAGGAAAGGAACCGCTCGCCGTACTGGAGGGGGATTTCCACAAAGCTAAAACGGTCGAAGACGTTGATTTTCCCCACTTCCTCCCGGGGAATATCGCATTCTTCTGCCACCAGTTGGACGATCTCCCGGGGTCCAATACCGTCTTCTCGGCCCAGAGTCATGAACATCCGGACCATTCCCGGCCGGGCGCCGGTATCGCCAAAATCCGTTTCCTCCTCCTCGGGCAGCTCCTCTTCAAACTGGAGCTTCACCGCCGCAGCCGCTACATCGGCCGCATCAAACTCCGCCAGGAGCGGAGCGATGAGAGTGCGGAAATAGTCCAGTTCTCCTTTGGCAAGCACTCGCCGCAGTTGCTCCAGCAGTTCCTCCTTCTGCCTTTCGGTAAGCTCTTCTAAGGAAGGCAGTTGCCCCCGCGGTATTTTCATGTTGATGGTCTTCTCTATCAGCCGCAACTGGCGGAACTCGCCCGGGCTGATAAAGGTCATGGCCACACCCTGCCGACCGGCCCGGCCGGTCCGCCCGATGCGGTGGACATACACTTCCGGGTCCTGGGGAATATCGTAGTTAATCACGTGGGTCACGTGCTCCACGTCAATGCCTCGGGCCGCTACGTCGGTGGCCACCAAAAGCTCCACCTGTCCCGTCCGGAACTGGCGCATCACTTTGTTGCGCTGGTACTGGGTCATGTCGCCGTGGAGCCCTTCGGCCGAGTAACCGCGTCCTTTGAGGGCCGCAGCCAGTTCATCTGCCCCTTTTTTGGTCCGGCAGAAAATTATCGCCGTCATGCCGGGATTGCTGTCAATAATCCGGCACAGGGCTTCCATCTTCCATTTCTCTTTTACCTCAAAATAGACCTGCTGAATGGAGGGTACGGTGAGTTCATCGCGGCTCACGGTAACAAACTCGGGCTCCCGCAGGTACTTGCGGGCCAGGTGCCTGATTTCCGGCGGCATGGTCGCGGAGAAGAGCAGGGTCTGGCGGCTGGAAGGAGTGTGGTGGATGATAGTTTCAATGTCATCAATAAAGCCCATGTCCAGCATCTCGTCCGCTTCATCCAGCACTAAAATCTGCAAACCGTCCAACTTCAGCGTCCCCCGGTCGAGATGGTCGATAATCCGCCCGGGCGTACCGATAACCACCTGCACTCCTTTTTTTAAACCGGCGACCTGACGTTCAATGGACTGGCCGCCGTAAACGGGTAGCACTTTCGTTTCCCGGTAACGCCCTAAACGGGCTATTTCCTCCGCCACCTGGAGGGCAAGCTCCCGGGTAGGAGTTAACACCAGGGCCTGCACTCCCCGCTGCCGGGGGTTAATTTTTTCCACAATGGGAATCCCAAAAGCCCCCGTTTTTCCCGTCCCAGTCTGAGCCTGACCGATGACATCCTTCCCTGCCAGCAGCAGGGGAATAGCTTCCCGCTGAATAGGGGTGGGCTCTTCCCATCCCAGATCAGATATGGCTTTCAGCACGGCCTTGCTGAGACCAAGGGCAGAAAAGCCGGTAACATTCTTTAATTCGCGCACTGTTTCTCTCACTTTCTACTCCCTTTCTCTTTTCCCGGTTTTCCTAAACGAACAGTATTTAATTTTAGCATAAACGCGCTGGTATCACAAGCAAAGAAAATTTTCTGTCCGTGTCAAGATTCAGTAGGTGACTTCTCCAAAAAAATTTTTCCTCCTGAGACCTCACCAAGCAAAGCTACTTGCGACAGGTATTATTATCTATTA
>JASUSC010000067.1 GCA_030446285.1 Eubacteriales bacterium
CTTTAAACCGGCCGGGGATCAACCCCGGGCTATAGCGCAACTGGTGGAAGGAGTAAGAAAAGGATACCGGCATCAGACCCTGCTGGGAGTTACGGGCTCCGGCAAAACTTTTACCATTGCCGGGGTTATTCAAGAGCTGCAACGTCCTACCCTGGTTATTGCTCACAACAAAACCCTGGCGGCGCAATTGTGCAGTGAGTTAAAGGAGTTTTTCCCGGACAATGCGGTAGAATATTTCGTGAGTTATTATGACTACTACCAGCCTGAGGCTTATATTCCCCAGACCGATACTTATATTGAAAAAGACGCTTCTATTAACGACGAGATTGACAAGCTGCGTCATTCCGCCACGGCGGCCCTTTTGGAGCGCCGGGACGTTATCATCGTGGCCAGCGTTTCCTGTATTTACGGTCTGGGTTCGCCGGAAGAGTACCGGAGCCAGGTCCTTTCTCTCCGACGGGGAATGACGGTGAAGCAGGACTATCTCCTGCGCCGGTTGGTGGATATTCAGTACCAGCGCAACGACATTAATTTCATCCGGGGCACTTTTCGCCTGCGGGGAGATGTGTTGGACATTTACCCGGCTTACTACACCGACCGGGCGGTGCGGGTAGAGTTTTTCGGCGACGAGATTGAGCGGATCGTGGAAATAGATGTTCTCACCGGGGAAGTAGTGGCCGAACGCCGGCACCTGGCCCTCTTCCCGGCCAGCCACTTTGTCACTTCTCGAGAGACTCTTGAGAGGGCCATTGCGTCCATCGAGGCGGAACTGGAGGAAAGGTTAGCGGAACTGCGGCGGCAGGGCAGGTTGCTGGAGGCCCAGCGTCTGGAACAGAGAACCCGTTACGACATCGAAATGATGCGCGAAGTGGGCTACTGTTCAGGAATTGAAAATTATTCCCGTCATCTCACCGGCAGGGCCCCGGGGGAACCCCCTTATACCCTGCTGGACTATTTCCCGGAGGACTACATCATCTTCGTCGATGAATCCCACGTTACCCTGCCGCAACTGCGGGGGATGTACGAAGGGGACCGGTCTCGCAAGGAAGCCTTGGTGGAGTACGGTTTCCGGCTGCCTTCGGCTTTTGACAACCGGCCCCTCAAGTTCGAGGAGTTCGAAGCCAAGGTTAATCAGATAATCTACGTCTCGGCTACGCCGGGGCCGTATGAACTGGAACACAGCAGCCAGGTGGTGGAACAGATTATCCGCCCTACCGGTCTGGTGGACCCAGAAGTGGAAGTGAGACCTACGGTCGGGCAGATTGACGATCTGATTCACGAAATTCGGCAACGGGTGGAGAGGAACGAGCGGGTCCTGGTAACCACCTTGACCAAGCGGATGGCTGAGGATCTTACCGACTACCTGCAGGAGGCGGGAATCAGGGTTCGTTACCTCCACTCTGATATCAAGACCCTGGAGCGGATGATGATTGTCCGCGAGCTTAGATTAGGGGTCTTCGATGTCCTGGTGGGGATAAACTTGCTGCGGGAAGGGCTGGATATTCCCGAGGTAAGCTTAGTGGCCATTCTGGACGCCGATAAAGAAGGATACTTGCGGTCGGCGACTTCCCTCATTCAGATCATCGGGCGGGCCGCCCGCAACGCCAACGGCAAGGTTATCATGTACGCCGACCGGATCACCGCTTCTATGGAAAAGGCCATCCGGGAGACGGAGAGACGGCGGCGATTGCAGATTGAATACAACCGGCGCCACGGCATTACTCCCCGCACCATCATCAAACCGGTGCGGGAAGACGGTCTTGTAGTAGCCGAGGACCGGGCTGTTATGGGCATGGCCATTGGCGAAGAGAGAACCGCTGGCGGAAAGGACCTGCTGTCGGAACTGGCGGCGGCCGGTGTTCTTTCTCTCCCGGCGGGAGGTCGTCTTGGGAAGAGGGAGCTGCGCCGTCTGGCAAGCCAGATGGAGAAGGCGATGCGGGAGGCGGCACGGCGCCTGGAGTTTGAGCGGGCGGCGGAAATCAGGGATGTTCTTCTCGAGTTGAAAGCGGAACTGGCGGGAGAGAAGAAAATTAGCGGCCAGCGGAAACGGAGTGGAAAAAAATGATGGACAAGATCGTGGTCCGCGGGGCAAGAGTCCACAACCTGAAAAATATCGATGTAGAAATACCCAGAAACAAACTGGTGGTGATTACGGGCTTAAGCGGGTCGGGGAAATCGTCCCTGGCCTTTGACACTTTATACGCCGAAGGACAGCGACGGTACGTGGAATCCCTCTCTGCTTACGCCCGGCAGTTTCTGGGTTTGATGGAAAAACCCGACGTCGATTCTATCGAGGGGCTCTCGCCGGCTATTTCCATCGACCAGAAAACCACCAGCCGCAACCCCCGTTCGACCGTGGGGACGGTTACTGAAATCTATGATTACCTGCGGCTGCTCTTCGCTCGCATCGGCAAACCTCACTGTCCTCAGTGCGGTCGTCCTATCTCCCGGCAGACGGTGGATCAGATGGTGGACCGGGTGATGGCTCTACCTGAAGGTACGCGGATTGCGGTGCTGGCGCCGGTGGTGCGGGGCCGGAAAGGCGAGTACCGGAAACTTTTCCAGGATATCCGGAAAAAAGGTTTTGTCCGGGTCCGGGTCAACGGTCAGATAATGGACGTGGCCGAGGAGATTCAGCTGGACAAAAACCGCAAGCACAATATTGAAATTGTCGTCGACCGGATAATTTTGCGGCCGGACAGCGTCCGCCGGTTGACGGATTCCATCGAAACGGCCATGGAGCATGCTAACGGTCTAGTCCAGGTGGTGGTGCTGGACGAGGAAAAGGGCGGAGAAGAGCTGTTATTCAGCCGCGATGCTGCCTGCCCCGACTGCGGCATCAGCGTGGAGGAAATTTCCCCCCGGATGTTTTCTTTCAACAGCCCTTACGGTGCTTGCCGCGAGTGCAGCGGGCTGGGATTTCGCCTGGAAGTAGACCCGGAACTGGTGGTACCCGACCCCAATTTGAGTATTGCCGAAGGAGCCATTGCCCCCTGGGCCAAGAATTGGCAAATGGGAAATTACTACTATCAGCTTTTGACGGCGGTGGCTGCTGCCTACGGTTTCAGTCTGGATACCCCTTTTAAAGACCTGCGCCCGGAAGACGTGCGGGTGGTTCTCTACGGAACGGAAGGGAAGAAAATTACGGTTCACTACACCAATTCTTACGGTGAATCCTCTACCTACCGTACCGCTTTTGAGGGGGTTATTCCCAACCTGGAACGACGCTACCGGGAAACGGACTCGGAAAATGTGCGGGAAGAGATAGAGAGTTATATGGCCCAGCGACCCTGTCCGGCCTGCGGAGGAGCGCGCCTCCGACCGGAAAGTTTAGCTGTTTTAGTCGGGGGCAAGAACATCTACCAGGTTACCACTATGACGGTGAAAGAGGCACAGCAGTTTTTCCGTAGCTTGGAGCTTACTCCCCGGGAGAAACAGATAGCCGACCGCATTCTAAAAGAGATTGACGAGCGCCTCCAGTTTTTGATTAACGTTGGCCTGGACTACCTCACCCTTCACCGTTCTGCCACCACTCTGTCCGGCGGGGAGTCGCAGCGGATCCGGCTGGCTACCCAGATTGGCTCCGGCTTGACCGGCGTTCTCTACATTCTCGACGAGCCCAGCATCGGTTTGCATCAGCGGGATAACCGGAAGCTCATTGCCACTCTGAAACGGTTGCGGGATGGAGGCAACACCCTGGTGGTGGTGGAGCACGACCAGGAAACCATGCTGGAGGCAGATTATATCATCGATATGGGCCCCGGTGCCGGCGAAAAAGGAGGTGAGGTGGTGGCGGCGGGGACGGTGGAGGAAATAAAACGCTGTCCCCAGTCCATTACCGGCCAGTATTTGAGTGGGAAGAAGAGGATTCCCGTACCGCCGGTGCGGCGAAAACCAAAAGGGTGGATAAAAATTGTCGGAGCCAAAGAACACAATTTAAAAAACATTGACGTAGATATACCCCTGGGAGTTTTTGTCTGTGTTACCGGGGTTTCCGGTTCCGGGAAAAGTACCCTGATCAACGACATTCTTTACCGAGCTCTGGCTCAGCGCTTACACCGGGCCCGGCTGAAACCCGGAGCTCATGATGATATCCGGGGTATTGAGCAGCTGGATAAGGTGATAGCCATCGACCAGTCGCCCATCGGCCGGACCCCGCGTTCTAATCCGGCGACTTACACCGGAGTTTTTGACGCCATCCGGGCTCTCTACGCCCAAACGCCCGCTGCTCGCATGCGCGGTTACCGGCCGGGACGTTTCAGCTTCAATGTTCCCGGCGGCCGCTGCGAGGAATGCCGGGGGGACGGGGTGACCAAAATCGAAATGCACTTCCTCCCCGACGTTTACGTCCCCTGCGAGGTTTGCCGGGGGAAGCGTTACAACCGAGAAACCCTGGAAGTGAAGTACCGGGGGAAGAATATCGCCGACGTTCTTGACATGGTGGTGGACGAGGCGGCGGAGTTTTTCCGCAACATTCCTGCCATTTACCGCAAGCTGAAAACACTCCAGGATGTGGGCTTAGGGTACATTCGTCTGGGACAGCCGGCCACTACTCTCTCCGGAGGGGAAGCCCAGCGGGTAAAGTTAGCCACTGAACTCAGTCGGCGCAGCACCGGTCGTACCCTTTACCTTCTGGACGAGCCGACTACCGGCCTGCACATGGACGACGTCTACCGGCTCCTCCAGGTTCTTGACCGCCTGGTCCAGGCTGGGAACACGGTTCTGGTCATTGAACACAACCTGGATGTGATCAAGTGGGCTGATTACATCATTGACCTAGGCCCGGAAGGAGGAGAAGAGGGTGGCCGGGTGGTGGCCTGCGGTACTCCGGAAAAGGTGGCGGAAGTGGCCGAGTCCTACACCGGCCAGTTTTTGCGGGAAGTTCTGGCTGCGGCTGCCGGTAAAGAAAGAGAGGGTGCATCTAGACAGGTCAGCGGAGGTTAATTTTCGATGGATCTCGCTGATAAACTCAACTCCCTGCCGGATAGTCCCGGCGTTTACCTGATGAAAAACGAACAGGGGAAAGTTATCTACGTGGGCAAAGCCCGTTCCCTGAAAAACCGGGTCCGCACCTATTTTCAGGCCTCTGCCAACCACACCCTCAGGGTGGCGGCCATGGTGCGTCAGGTGGCGGACATCGAATGGATCGTCACCGACACGGAGGTAGAAGCCCTTATTTTAGAGGGCAACCTCATCAAAAAGCACCGGCCCCGCTACAACGTCCGGCTGCGGGACGACAAGAGTTATCCCTATCTTAAACTTACCCTTAACGAAGAGTTCCCCCGTCTGCTCATGGTGCGGCGGGTGCAGGACGATGGGGCCCGTTACTACGGTCCCTACCCGGAGGCGGGAGCCCTGCGGGAAACCCTTTCCCTGCTGAAGAAAATTTTCCCCCTGCGCAGTTGCAAAAAGAAAGAGATCAGGGCAGACAAGCCCTGCCTCAATTTCCATATCCGCCGCTGCTCTGCCCCCTGTACCGGTAATATTTCCCGGGAAGAGTACCGGGAGATGGCGGAAAGGGTACGCCTTTTCCTGGAGGGGAAAGGAGAAGAACTCCTGCGTCAGCTGGAGCGGCAGATGAAAGAAGCGGCGGCTCGGCTGGAATTTGAGCGGGCTGCCCGCTTGCGGGATCAGGTGCAGGCTTTGCGCCAGGTGCTGGAACGGCAGAAGGTGGCGGCTGCCAGCGGTGGTGACAGGGATGTAGTGGCGGTTTACCGGGGCGAAAAGGATGCCGTCGGGGTTGTCTTCTTCATTCGCGGCGGAAAGATGGTGGGACGGGATTACTTTGCCTTGCCGGAGGGGGGACAGATGGAAGAAGAGGAACTGGTGGCTGCCTTCCTCAAACAGTTCTACGGCCGCGAGGTTACGGTGCCACCAGAAATAATTGTGCCCGTAGACCTGGAGGACAGGGAAGTTATCGCCGGCTGGCTAACGGTAAAGAGGGGGAAAAAAGTCCAAATTATAGTTCCGCGGCGGGGACAGAAAAAAGAATTGCTGGAGATGGCTGCCCGGAACGCGGCGGAAATATTCCGTCTCTGGCAGGAACGAGAAGGTACCGACTCCTTCTTTACTGCTCTCCGGGAGCTTAGGGACAGCTTAGGGTTGAAAGAAATACCCCGGCGGATTGAAGCCTACGACATTTCCAACCTGCAGGGAACAGAGCCTGTCGCTTCCATGGTGGTTTTTGTGGATGGTAGACCAGCCAAGGACCATTACCGCCGCTTTAACCTCCGCACTGTGGCCGGGCCCGATGATTATGCTGCCATGCGGGAGGTTATCGGTCGGCGGTTACGTCGCCTGCTTCACCGGGAGGAAGAGAAAGACCCCAGTTTTGCAGCCGTACCGGACCTGATCCTTATCGACGGCGGACTGGGGCAAGTGCGGGCGGCGGCGGAAGTAGCGGCAGAATTAGGGTTAAGTTCTATTCCCCTTTTCGGGTTGGCCAAAAGAGAGGAGTTGCTTTACAGCCCGCACCGCAGTGAACCTTTGCGGTTGCCTTTCCATTCGCGAGCCTTGCATCTCTTGCAGCATATCCGTGATGAAGCCCATCGTTTTGCTTTAGCCCATCATCGTCGGCGGCGCAAAGAACGTTCACTGGTTTCCGTTTTAGACCAAATACCTGGAATAGGCGAAAAAAGAAAGAAAGCTTTACTCCAAACCTTCGGTTCCCTAGCGAAGATAGCGACGGCCTCGGAAGAGGAACTGGCGGCTGTGCCGGGAATGAACCGGACGGTGGCGAGACGGCTTCTCGCCGAACTCAACAAAAAAGAATAATTCTGGCGACCGGAGTCGACTGCCACCGGTTCGTGTTTTGTGAGGATTTTTTTTGCTTTTTTGGGAGGAATTCTCCTGCTAATTGTCGAAAAAAATAATCAGGATTATTGTGACCTGCGACCTGGAAGAAAACGCAGAAGAGGTGGCGGAAAATGCTTCAGTTTTTTAATGTCAGCAAGGTATATCCCAACGGTGTTCAAGCACTGGTTAACATAAGTTTTAGTGTGAAAAAAGGTGAATTTGTTTTCCTGGTAGGTCCCAGCGGGGCGGGCAAAACGACCATCACTAAACTTATCATCCGTGAAGAAGTTCCCACCCGGGGTCAACTGTTTTTTAACGGCTGGAATGTGGGTCGGTTAAAGCCCTCAGAAGTACCGTACCTGCGGCGGAACGTAGGAATGATTTTCCAGGACTTCAAGTTGCTGCCTAACAAAACCGTGTATGAAAACGTGGCTTTTGCCCTGGAAGTTACCGGGGCCAGCAAAAAGGAGATCAAAAAAAGCGTCCCCCAAGTTTTGCAGATGGTGGGACTGGAGAACAAAGCCAACATGTGGCCGGGTCAGTTGTCCGCGGGCGAACAGCAGCGGGTGGCTATTGCCCGGGCTCTAGTGAAAAATCCTCCTATGTTGATTGCCGATGAGCCTACTGGGAACCTGGACCCGGATACAGCCTGGGAAATTATGAAGCTTTTGGAGGAGATCAACAAGCTGGGCACCACCATTATCATGGCAACCCACGCCAAAGACATTGTCGACAGCATGAAAAAAAGGGTTATTGCTCTGGAAAAGGGACGGATTGTGCGCGACGAGGAGAGGGGTCAATACGGCTATGAGTCTTAGCAGCGTTCAGTACATATTTCGCGAAGCCTTTAAGTCTTTACGCCGCAACGTTCTCATCAGTTTAGCTTCCACCGGTACCATGGCCATTACTCTGCTGGTAGCAGGTATTTTTTTCCTCATTCTCGTTAACACTCAGAACATTGTCAGTAATCTGGAATCGGACATAGAGATTTCTGTATCACTGAAAGACGGTTTGTCTTCCCAGGCAATTGATGATGTGGGGAAAAAAATTAAGTCCATACCCGGGGTAGCGGAAGTGCGGTTTATTTCCAAAGATCAGGCCCTGGCGGATTTGAAAAAGAAGTTAGGACGGCGGGAAATTTTTGAGGCCATGGGCGGCCAAAACCCCCTACCGCACGTTTACCGGGTGAAGGTGGAAAATCCGCATCAGGTTGGTAATGTGGCAGCCAAAATCGAGAAGTTACCCGGCATTGAGAAGGTAAACTACGGCCGGGAGATTGTCGAGCGCCTCTTTGCCATTACCCGCTGGTTGAGACTGATCGGGTACGTGCTCATGACCCTGCTGGCGCTGGCTACCCTTTTCCTGGTAGGCACGACCATCAGGCTGGCTTTTTTTGCCCGGAGGAAAGAGATTCAGATTATGAAGTTTATCGGGGCTACCAACTGGTTTATTCGCTGGCCTTTCCTAGTTGAGGGAATTGTTATTGGGCTGGTAGGTTCTTTGCTGGCGGCGGGACTGCTGGCGGCTGCTTA
>JASUSC010000068.1 GCA_030446285.1 Eubacteriales bacterium
CCCGTTACCTCCCGCGGGTTATAGCCGGACATCTCCAGCACCCGGGGGTGAATAAGACCGGCCCCTAAAACTTCCAGCCAGCCGGTGCCGGAACAAACCCGGCATCCCTTCCCTTCACAAATCATACAGGAGATGTCCACTTCCGCGCTGGGTTCGGTGAAGGGGAAAAAGCTGGGGCGCAGCCGGATCTCCCTCTTCTCCCCGAACATCCGCCGGGCGAAGGTGAGAAGGGTCCCTTTCAGGTCGGCTAAGGTAACCCGCCGGTCAATAACAAACCCTTCCACCTGGTGAAACATGGGAGAGTGGGTAGCATCATCATCCCGGCGGTAAACCTTTCCAGGCGCAATAACCCGCACCGGTATGTTCGGCGCCCGCTGCTCCATCACCCGGGGCTGGGTAGGAGAAGTGTGGGTACGCAGCAGCACTTCCGAGGTAATGTAAAAAGAGTCCTGCATGTCCCGGGCGGGGTGTTCGGGCGGAATGTTCAGAGCCTCAAAATTGTAGTAGTCCAGTTCCACTTCCGGCCCTTCCACCACTTCAAAGCCGAGACTGAGAAAGATGTCTTCAATTTCCTCCAGCACAAGGGAAAGGGGATGCTTGCTCCCCTCCGGTATTACCCGTCCTGGCAGAGTAACGTCTATCCTTTCTTTTTCCAGCCGCTCGGCAACGATTTTCTGTTTAATTTCTTCTTCTCGCCGGGAAAACTCCTTTTCGAGAAAATCCCTGATCTCGTTGGCTATCTGCCCCACAACCGGTCTTTCTTCTGGCGGCAGGCTGCCCATCCCCCGCAGAATGGCAGTTAACCGGCCTTTTTTCCCTAAGTATTTCACCCGTACCTGGTGCAGTTCCTCCAAAGTAGAGGTTGTTCTAAGTTCCGCCTCAGCTTCGGCTTTCATTTTCTTCAGTTCTTCCCGCATTCCATCCCCTCCAGAAGCAAATAGTTCAAGAACAAAAAAAGACCTTCTTCCCCTATGGGACGAAAGGTCTTCCTTCCGCGGTACCACCCATTTTAGCCCTGCGGCTCACTCTTTCTCAGGGTACGCAGTCCCCTGCTGGGACATCAATACCCCCCTCCCGGTAACGGCGGAGGCCACCGGCACAGCCTACTCCTCAACGTTTCAGCCTGCAGCTCCGGGGCGAATTTCGGCTCCGGCGGGACTTAAGAGACTTCCAGTCTACGGCCTCTCTCCCTGGCAAGTCCCGTTAACCCGTCGCTTACTTAAACCCCATCACCGCTTTTCTTCCCGGTGCAGGGATGTGAAGAATTATACCCTAATTCAAAGCCAACCTGCGGTAAAGCAGGTAGACAGCAATGGATCCTGTGGCCTCAAACAGTTTCCAGAAAAAGTCAGCGTGCCAGAACACGCTCCCACAACCTTTCGGCACAGGATTGGGCTAAAGTCATTATATCACAGCGGCCGAAGGTTTACAAGCAGAGCCTGCTCACGGATGCTGTCAAGATTTTTATCCCTCTTGCACCAGTAACTGCTACGTATTGCAAATCTCTCCGTCCCCACCACTGCCTCGACCGGCGGCCCGGGCACCCTCATTACCTCAATAAATTCCCCGTTCCTCACCGCATAGCGCACTTTGGCTAAACTTACCGCTCCTCGCCGCGTCCAGGACGCCCCGCTGTGCTTAAACCTTCGCCCTATTGTATGGCCTACGTTCGCTTCTATTACCCCCAACCCATGCGTCCCGGCGGCCATCTCTCTGCCCCGCTTCCTCCAGTCCGTTATCCCCTTCCCGTACGCTGTTAATCAATTTCTTAAATTCCCATCTCTCTCGCCGGCTACTTCTCTTTTTGTATCAGCAGCGCATCCATTTACTATGTTAAAAGCTTCCCGGTCGTTGCTCGCCATCGCCGTGCGAAGGCTTTCCTTTATTTTCCGGCATATTGCGAAACAGTTGTCTCATGTCTCTCTCCAGATGAAACCGGCAGTACTGGTATTCCGCACCAAGGGTTCCAGCGCCTTCCCTGACCCACGCTGCCCTATCTCCGCTCACTATAATTCGCCCACACCCGTTAACACTGTAGATCCTCTCCCAATGCCTCTCCAATGTTGCTCAAACTTTATCTCCCAGCCCTCTCTGGCAGCAGAATGGGTAATCATGCCGTCTGTCCATTCCAGTGCGGCCTGAAACATTTGCCCAAACAGTCCCGCTAAAATCTTGAACTATTCGCCCTCAAGGTTGCTATTACATTCCTAAATTAGAGCACGGACTTGCAGGAGCTCCATTAAGGAGCTTACCGCAAGGGGCTCGTGGACTGGGTCCAGGTTCAGAGCTTTGCTTATAGAAGAACCTCCCTTGGGTTTATTTGGCGGTAAACCACCACCCAAGGAAGTTCTTCAAAAATCCTCTGGAAATTTCCTGGAATTTACCCAACAATATTTTACACTAACGAGAGAGGGCCCGTGTATCCCCTCAATAAATTGAGGGGAATTACTGCCCCTCGCGCTCCCCCATGTTCCTAAAAGAAAAAAGATGGCAAGCGGGCGATCACTCTTCCTCCTTCCGCCACCAGCCAATTCTAGCCCCGGGAACACTGTCTATCTCGGCAGAATAAGGCTTTAAATCCAGAAGGGGACTGCCATCGAGGGCATCCACCCCCCGCACCACCAAGACATTACCTTTTACTTCCTTCAGTTCCGCCACGCAGACGGCGATGGGATTGGGCCGGGCCGGAGAACGGCAGGCAAAAACCCCGCGAATTTCGGGACCGCGGGGAGTCGGCGTCTGGAGAACATCCCGGCTGGCCCGGTGACACCAGTAGAGGACGAACAAATGGGTTACTTGCTCAATGTCTTTCAGCCCTGCCGCAAACTGGGGGTAAACCTCCAACTCGGCCAACTGTTCGGAAAAACGACCCTGATGCGGGGCCTCCCCCGGTTCGCGATAGGGGCTGTGAATTATTCCGATGGGTACGAGTTGCAAGCTATCACCCCCCTTGCTTTCCACTAGCTCGAACTTGCTCCCGAAAACCAACTCACAGAGTCCCTCTCCTCTTCAGGCAAAGGGATTGCCTCTTCTCCTCGCAATTGCGCTATGAACGGAGAACTTAAGAAGGGCAACTTTCCTCTTCAAGCCCAACAAAAAAGCCACGACAAGCAGAAGCTTCGTGCTTCCGCCTTCGTGGCTTAACTTCCTAAAACCATCCAGTTTTTCATTTGCGTCTTTCTTTTATTCGACATTATTTTCAGATTTCCTTCTTTGCGAAAAAAAATTTTTTTGTCGATAGGGAAAAAACGGCCCTCACCGGGCCGCTTTTTCCCGTAGAAGAGTAATTGACTTCACAAGTAGTATAGCCCGGCGGCATCCTTCCTATACCGTTTACTGTATCTTCTCCCGCAGCAAGCGGTTGACCAATTCCGGATTGGCTTTACCGCGGGTGGCCTTCATTACTTGACCTACTAAGAAGCCCAAGGCCCTGTCTTTACCGCGTTTGTAGTCCTCCACCACCTGCGGGTTGGCGGCAAGTACTTCTTCCACGATGGCCGCGAGAGCTTTTTCGTCGGTAATCTGCTTCAGGCCCTTCCGCTCCACGATGACTTCCGGAGCCTCGCCGGTTTCCGTCATCTCTTTAAACACTTCTTTGGCAATTTTGCTGCTGATAGTCCCCTTATCGATGAGTTCCACTAGCCCAGCCAGGTGCTGGGGCGGCACCGGGAAGGTCTCGTCCATCTCCCTGCCGGTGGCGTTTAAATATTTGAGGACCTCGCCCATCACCCAGTTGCTCACCGCCTTAGCGTTGCGGGTATACTGCAGGCAGCGGTCGAAGTAGTCAGAAAGGGCTTTGCTGGCGGTAATGACGCCGGCGTCGTATTCCGGCAGCCCTAAGTCGCGGATATACCGCTCCCGGCGGGCATCGGGCAGCTCGGGCAGAGAACGCCTGATCTCCTCCACCCACTCCCGCTCGATCACCAGGGGTACCAGGTCCGGGTCGGGGAAGTAGCGGTAGTCATGGGCTTCTTCCTTGCTGCGCATGGAGACGGTAATCCCCTTCCTCTCGTCCCACATGCGGGTCTCCTGGACTATTCGCCCGCCTTCTTCCAGAATTTCAATCTGCCGCTCCACTTCGTACTCCAGGGCTTTCTGCAGGGCGCGGAAGGAATTCATGTTTTTCAGCTCCGTCTTGGTGCCGAACTCCGCTGCCCCTACCGGCCGCACGGAAATGTTGGCATCGCAGCGCAGGGAACCCTCTTCCATCTTGCAGTCGGAAACGTCGGTGTACTGGAGAATGGCTTTGAGTTTCTCCAAGTAGAGGCGCGCCTCCTCGGGGGAGCGGATATCAGGCGCGGAAACGATCTCGATCAGCGGTACGCCAGTACGGTTGTAATCCACCAGGGAGTAATTAGCCTGCGCCAGATTGTCCCCGCCGGCGTGGACCAGCTTCCCGGCGTCTTCTTCCATGTGGACCCGGGTAATGCCGATCCGTTTCTTCTGCCCGTTCACTTCGATTTCCAGGTAACCCCCGTAGGCGATGGGCAGGTCGTACTGGGAAATCTGGTAATTTTTGGGCAAGTCGGGATAGTAGTAGTTTTTGCGGTCAAACTTGCTGAACTCGGCAATCTGGCAGTTTAAAGCCAGAGCCGCCCTGATGGCGTACTCCACCACCTTTTTGTTCAGCACCGGCAGCGTTCCGGGCAATCCCAAGCAGACAGGACAGATATGGGCGTTGGGAGGGCCGCCGAACTCGGTGGAACAGGAGCAGAATATTTTCGAATTGGTCTTGAGTTCGGCATGGACTTCCAGACCGATAATCACTTCGTACTCGCGCATGGGATAACCTCCTATAGAGCGGGTTTGAGGTTGGCCGTTCCGGCCGCCTGCTCGAAAGCGTAAGCCGCTTGGAGAATGGTCTCCTCGGCAAAGGGCCGGCCGATGAACTGCAATCCCACCGGCAGGCCGTCCACCAAACCGCAGGGAACGGAGATGGCCGGAACTCCCGCTAAGTTCACAGAGATGGTGCAAATGTCGGAGAGGTACATCTGCAAGGGATCGGCAGCCCTCTCCCCGAAGCGGAAGGCGACGGTGGGTGAAGTGGGAGTAACCAGCAGGTCGAATTTTTCCAAGGCCCGATCGAAATCCTGCTTGATAAGGGTCCGGACCTTGAGGGCTTTCAGGTAGTAGGCGTCGTAATAACCGGAACTTAGGGTGTAGGTACCAAGCATGATGCGCCGCTTCACTTCCGTCCCAAACCCTTCGCTGCGGGTGCGCATGAACATGGTCACCACGTCTTCCGCCGTCTCGTCCCGGTAACCGTAGCGCACCCCGTCGTAACGGGCCAAGTTGGAACTGGCCTCAGCCGGAGCAATTATGTAGTAAGCCGGCAGGGCATAGTCAGTGTGGGGGAGGCTTGTCTCCTCGCAAGTAGCGCCTAAGTCCTCCAAGGTGGCAATGGCCTTCTTCACCGCCTCTTTTACCCCGGCGTCAATCCCTTCCCCGAAATACTCCCGCGGAATGCCGATGCGCATTCCTTTTATCCCTTTTTCCAGGGAAGCGGTATAGTCCGGCACCGGGTGAGGAACGGAAGTGGAGTCCATGGGGTCATGGCCGGCAATAGCCCCTAACACTAAGGCACAATCCCGCACGTCTTTCGTCAGGGGACCGATCTGGTCCAGGGAAGAAGCAAAGGCCACCAAGCCGTAGCGAGACACCCGGCCGTAAGTGGGCTTCATCCCTACCACACCGCAGAAGGAAGCCGGCTGGCGGATGGAACCGCCCGTGTCGCTACCCAGGGCGTAAATGGCCTCACCGGCAGCCACCGCCGCCGCCGAACCGCCGCTGGAACCTCCGGGAACCCGCCCCATATCCCAGGGGTTTTTCGTGGGGAAAAAGCGGGAATTCTCGGTGGACGAACCCATGGCGAACTCGTCCATGTTGGCCTTCCCCACCATTACCACTCCGGCCGCCTTCAGCTTCCGCATGACAGTGGCATCGTAAGGGGGGACGAAGTTGTGCAGCATCTTGGAAGAGCAGGTGGTGAGAACCCCTTCCGTGCAGATGTTGTCCTTGATGGCCGCGGGGATGCCTTCTAAAGGCCCGATCTCCTCCCCGCGAGCGATCTTTTCATCCACCCGCCGGGCCTGCTCCCGGGCCACATCCTCCGTGACCGTGACGAAAGCCTTTATTTTTTCCTCCACCTGCTCGATGCGTTGCAAAACGTCCGTGAGCAGTTCCGTCGCGGAAAACTCCTTTTTCTTCAGCCCCTCGTGGAGCTGAGCAATGGTAAGTTCGTGCAGTGCCAAATTATCCTCCTCCTTCACGCACCCTGGACGCTACAGGATACGGGGTACTTTGAAATAATTCTCTTCCCGGTCCGGAGCGTTACGCAGCACTTTTTCCGGGTCCATGTGCTCTCCCACCACGTCCTCGCGGTAAACGTTTTTCAGCGGCAGGACGTGAGCCGTGGGAGGAACATTGGTAGTGTCCAACTCGTTGAGCTTTTCGATGTAATCCAGAATTTTGCCCAGCTGCTGGCGGTACATCTCAATTTCCTCTTCTTTTAGCTCCAACCGCGCCAGCAGGGCCACGTGTTCCACCTGTTCTCTGCTCAGCATTTTTCCACCCGCCTGTGTATATTTTTCCATACGCTGCTATTATACAAAAATAAAAAAGCCGGCGCAACCGCAGCCGGCAGAGGAAGCAAGAATTTGGCAAAGAATTCAAAAAATCTGTTCTGCTTGGAGGAAGCAATACTTCGGACTTCCAAAGCATTTTCGGTTTACAAATCATAATATTTTTTGATAGAATGTAAACTGGGGAGGTGATAAAGTTGATCGGTGAGCGAATCAAGCTGGCCCGGCGTGCAGCGGGATTGAGCTTACGGGAATTAGCCAGCCGTGTGGGTGTATCACCGCAGGCCATTTCTAAATACGAGAGGGGCTTGGATATGCCGAGTTCGGGCGTCCTCCTGCGTCTGGCAGAAGCTCTGGGAGTAAAGGTTGAATACTTTTTCCGGACCCGGAGCGTAAATCTCTCCGTACCATCCTACCGCAAAAAATCTACCCTGCGGCGCAGGCAGGAAGAGAAAATCCTTGCTCAAATTCAAGATTGGCTCGAAAGGTACTTGGAAGTTGAAGAACTTTTTTACCCTAGCGACGTCATTGTCCGCTTCGCTTTGCCGGAAGGCATAAACCCTAAAATTACTACGCCCGAAGAAGCAGAACGGGTAGCAGAAGAGCTAAGAATGGCCTGGCAATTAGGGTTAGACCCCATAGAAAACCTCACCGAGCTACTCGAAGATAAAGGAATTAAGGTTGGGTTAATGGAAGGTACAGAAGGCTTTGATGCCTGTACTTTTACTATAGAAGATAACACCCCTGTCATTGCCGTACGGCGGGACATACCCGGCGACCGTCAGCGATTCAGCTTAGCGCACGAACTAGGCCACATCTTTCTCCAGCCCGTGCAAGAAGTGGATATGGAAAAAGCCGCCAACCGTTTTGCCGCTGCTTTTCTGGTCCCCGCCCAAATGGCCCGGCGCGAATTAGGGGAGCACCGCCATGCCATCAATCTTTATGAACTACACCTGTTAAAGCACAAATACGGCTTCAGCATGCAGGCCTGGATTTATCGGGCAAAAGATTTAGGTATTATTACAGAAACCGCCTACAGGCGACTCCAGCGCCAAATTAGCCAACATGGCTGGCGTCGTAAGGAACCAGGTGATGAACTACCTCCAGAAGAACCAAAACGCATGGAGCGGCTCGTGATGCGCGCCCTGGCAGAAGACCTTATCTCTGAATCCCGTGCCGCCGAACTACTCGCTATGCCGCTCACCGAGTTCTGGCAGGAGGTGGCAAAGCGGCATGGCGGGTTACCGGCAGATATACGTAACTGATACGAATGTCTGGATTGACCTACATGTGGGAGGCCTTATTGACTGCTTTTTTCGCCTCCCCTTCCTCTTTATCGCACCGGATGTAATTATCGAAGAACTAAAGGAACCGGATGGAAAAAAACTCATATCGCTGGGGCTAAGGAAGGTAGAACTCGCCGGCAAAGAAGTACAGCAGGTTATCGAACTGGCAGGACGCTACCCCGCACCCTCCCCTCCCGGGCCGATCTTTTTGCCCTTACGCTGGCCAAAACTAGGCATGGCGTGCTGCTCACCGGTGACCGGCATTTGCGAAAGGCAGCCGAACAGGAGAAGGTGCAGGTGCACGGAACCCTCTGGATCCTGGATCAACTTGTCAACCGGGAGATCATTACTCGTAGCTGTCAACTCCGAGTGGGAAAAATTTATAAAACCTTTTCTTTATCCAAGTGTCTCAGCATCTGCTAAAAGCTGCACGATTTTAAAGATTCTTCC
>JASUSC010000069.1 GCA_030446285.1 Eubacteriales bacterium
TAAAACCCTAAGCAGCGGTGCTGTCAAATGAACAGGCACAAAAAAACCTGCCTCCCGGCAATTTCTACCCGGGCAGCAGGTCCGCCTTCTTAAGAAGATCTCGCACCACTTCCGCCGCCATCATAATTCCCATCACCGGCGGCACAAAGGGAGTGCTGCCGGGAATCTGTCTCCTCAGTTTACAGCTCGTTGCCCTTTCTTTACTGTTACACGCGCAATGGGTGCGGCAGCTCACCTCCACCTGCCGAGGCACTAATGGTTCTTCTGCGGAGAAAACCACCTTTACGTCTCCCGGCCGGAAGCCTCGCTTGCGCAGCTCCTTCCGCATCACTTTGGCCAGGGGGCAAGTGTGGGTGGCAAAAAGGTCGGCCACCTGGAGAGCAGCGGGATTGAGCTTGTTTCCCGCCCCCATAGCCATAATAAGGGGAATGCCCTTTTCCCGGCACTGCACCGCCAGCTCGATTTTGCCGGTTACGTTATCAATAGCATCCAGAACGTAGTCTAATTCCATGGTGGTCAGCATCTCGCCGGCTTGGGGACCAAAAAAAATTTTCAATCCCTCCACCCGGCAGGCCGGGTTGATGTCCCGGATTCTTTCCGCCATAACTTCTACTTTGGCCCGTCCTACGGTGGAATGGAGGGCGTGAATCTGGCGGTTGATGTTGGTCAGGCAAACGTTATCAAAATCGACGAGAACTATGTTGCCCACCCCAGCCCGGGCCAAAGCCTCAGCAGCATACGATCCCACTCCGCCAATCCCAAATACGGCCACCCGGCAGCGGGCAAGATACGCCAAGGCTTCCGGCCCCAGCAGGAGCTCCAGCCGGGACAAAAAATGAAGGCTCATTTTTACCTCCGCGGTGCAGGTATTTAGGCACGGAAAAACCACGGCCCCTATGCCGTGGTTTTTCGTCCCCTCAAAACACTACCCCACCGTGCCGTGGCCGGTAACGTACCTGAGACCCTGTCCTCACAAAGTGGGTGCCCTCCTGATCGCTTCTGACTTCCTCTCGAAGGAGGCCTGTCATCCACGACCAGAGCCCGGGCTCCCTTATTATTGGTGTTGGCTCAGTACTTACCTGCGCCCACGAGCACCGCAGGGGTTAAGGCCTTTGCTGCTTTAAATATACCACATGCGGGCTCTCCTCGCAAGAGCGATATGAGGGAAGTTACCCGCCGGCCGCGCAGCCATTACTATTATAAAACGTTCCCTTGTCCCGTATGCTCTTTCTCTCGCTTTTTTCCGTCCTTTAGATTTAATTCTCCCCGCTTTTCTTCCGGGCTGCTATATCCAGCTTGATATGCAACTCCGCCAGTTGCCGCTTGGTAACCTCGGAAGGAGCCCTAGTCATGAGGTCGGCCGCGCTCTGGGTTTTGGGGAAGGGAATTACGTCCCGGATGGTCTCCCGTCCGGCCATAAGCATGATCATCCGATCCAGGCCGAAAGCTATGCCACCGTGGGGAGGAGCCCCGTATTCAAAGGCCTCCACCAGAAAGCCGAATTTTTCTCTAATGTCTTCCTCACCCAGACCCAGAAGAGAAAAGATTTTCTCCTGGAGGTCGCGGCGGTGAATTCGGATACTGCCGCCGCCCAGTTCTACCCCGTTCAACACTAAGTCGTAGGCCTGGGAACGCACCCGGCCAGGGTCTGTATCCAGCAGGGGGATATCTTCTTCCTTAGGAGCAGTAAAGGGATGGTGGATGGCTACCCAGCGTTTTTCTTCGTCGTCGTGCTCTAACAGCGGAAAATCCACCACCCAGACAAATTGCAAATCGTCGGGACGGACCAGGTTCTGCCGCCGGGCCAGCTCCTGCCGCAGAGCGCCCAGCGATGCATAAACCACCTCAGGCCGGTCGGCACCGAAGAAGATAATGTCCCCCGGCTGTGCTTCCGTTCGCCGCAAAACTTCCTCCTTTTCTTCCTCGCTGAAAAACTTGAGAATAGGAGATTTGAGCTCCCCTTCCCCCACCACAATATAGGCCAACCCCTTGGCGCCGTAGTTGGCAACAAAGCGGGTAAGATCATCTATATCCTTGCGGCTGAAATGGGCACATCCTTTAGCGTTGATGGCCTTGATAATACCCCCGCCCCGGGCCACCTCACCGAACACTTTGAACTGGGAGTTGCGAAAAACGTCGGTCATTTCTATGAGTTCCAAACCGTAGCGGAGATCGGGCTTGTCGGAGCCATAGCGGTCCATAGCTTCCTGGTAGGAAAGACGGGGAAAAGGCCGGGCGATTTCAACCCCCATTCCTACCCGGAAAGCCACCGCTAGCATCTCTTCCATCAAATCCAAAATGTCGTCCCGCTCGACAAAGGACATTTCCAGGTCCACCTGGGTAAACTCCGGCTGCCGGTCGGCCCTGAGATCCTCATCCCGGAAGCAGCGGGCAATCTGGAAGTAACGGTCTACTCCGGCCACCATCAGCACTTGCTTGAAAAGCTGGGGCGACTGGGGAAGGGCGTAAAATTTACCAGGGTGCACCCTGCTGGGCACCAAATAGTCCCGCGCCCCTTCGGGAGTACTGCGGGTAAGAATGGGAGTTTCGATTTCCCAGAACCCTTTGCTGTCCAGGAAATCGCGAATGGCTTTGGTCACCCGGTGCCGCAGAAGCAAGTTCCGCTGCATATCCGGCCGCCGCAAGTCAAGATAGCGGTAGTGGAGACGAACGTTTTCGTCTACGTCAATGTCTTCTTCAATGTAGAAAGGTGGGGTTTTGGCCCTGTTCAAGATCAGAAGGCGATGGACGTAAACCTCCACCCGGCCGGTGGCAATTTTGGGGTTGACTTTGTCTTCATCGCGGCGGCGCACTTCCCCAACTGCTGCCACTACGTATTCGCTCCGTACCCGGTCCGCTTTAGCAAAGGCCTCCTCATTTACGTCCGGACTGAAGACAAGCTGAATTATTCCGGTGCGATCCCGCAAATCGATAAAAATAAGCCCCCCGTGGTCGCGCCGGCTGTGAACCCAGCCGGTAAGAACCACTTCCTTACCGGCCATATCTTCCGTTATTTCCCCGCACATATGGGTTCGCTTTATTCCGGTCCAGGCGTCCATTCCTTCTTACCTCCCCCTTTTAGCAACAGCAGAATACAGCTCTTCTATCTTTACTTCGTGCTGCTGACCACTTTCCATGTCGCGGAGTTGGATTATCCCCCGCTTCAACTCTTCCTCACCGATAATGGCCACCATGGCCGCCTGCAGGCGGTTGGCGTATTTCATCTGCGCTTTCAGGCTCCTGTTCTGGGTATCCAGGTCGGCGCTCACGCCCCGGGAGCGGAGTTCCTGAACAATTTTAAAGCCGGTGCGGCGCGCTTCTTCCCCTACCACCGCCACAAAGACCTGAAGGCTCTCTCTCCCGGGCAAAACCGCCCCCTGTTTTTCCAGGGCAGCCAGTACCCGTTCCAGACCGATGGCGAAACCTATGCCCGGCACCGCCGGCCCTCCCAACTGGGCTACCAGACCGTCGTAACGCCCGCCACCCCCGATGGAGCTCTGGGCTCCTATTTCCGGCATCATTATTTCAAAAGCCGTGCGGGTGTAATAATCCAGCCCCCGCACTAATCTGCCGTCAACCACGTACTGAACTCCTACTTCGTCCAGGTAGGACAGAGTTTGCTCGAAATGCAGGCGACATTCGGAACACAAGTAATCGAGGGTAGTGGGTGCTCCTTCCGTCACCCGGCGGCATTCTTCCTCTTTGCAGTCGAGAACCCGCAGGGGGTTGCGATGAACGCGGGAACGGCAGTCAGCACAGAGTTGCTCCAGCCGCTCCCGGAGAAATTCCAGCAGCTTTTCCCTGTGAACCGGCCGACAGTGGGGGCAGCCCACGCTGTTTATATGTAACTCCATGTCCCTAAGCCTCAGTCGCCGGTAATACTCCATTGCCATAGCCACAACTTCCGCGTCCACCAGGGGGTCGCCGCTGCCAAAAACTTCTATGCCAAACTGGTGAAACTGGCGGTAGCGGCCGGCCTGCACGTTGGCGTAGCGGAACATGGGCCCGATGTAAAAGACCTTTACCGGCTGCGGCCCGGCATGGAGGCCGTGCTCCAGATAGGCCCTGGCCGCCGGAGCCGTCCCTTCCGGCCGCAGGGAAATGCTGCGTCCCCCTTTGTCCTGGAAAGTGTACATCTCTTTTTCTACCACGTCGGTGGTATCCCCTACTCCCCGCAGGAAAAGTTCGGTATGCTCAAAAATCGGCGTCCGCAGCTCCCGGTAACCGTAGTCCCGGCAAAGCCGGCGGGCCGTCTCCTCTAAAAACTGCCACTTTTCTACTTCTCCCGGCAGAACATCAAAAGTTCCTTTCGGCACCCTGGTCAGCATTGTCCAACCCCCTTTCAGAAAAAGAAAAACCCATCCCTCTCCCAGGGACGGGTTTTCCCCGCGGTGCCACCCTGATTCCGGATTTCAATCCGGCCCTCTTTCAGCAGGATAACGGCCTGCACCGGATCGGCCTACTCTCTTTTCAGCCGATCAGCTCCGGGGTGTCCTTCAGCCTGTTTCCATTAAAGGGGCTTCCAGTCACGACCCCTTCTCCCTGGAATGGAAGGGCAGGCCTACTCTCCCCTTCCCCGCTTTTCTCCCGCTATTTTCCTCAAGAAGACATTTTTCATTTTAATTTTCTCCGTGCCCGCTGTCAACAAATCCAGCCCGGAATATCACTTTACTTTCGCTTCTATAACTTCCGCGTACAGCCGCACGTACTCGGCCACCACCGTCTCTGCCGCAAACTGTTCCACCGCCCGTCGGCGGGCGGCCTCGGCCATACGGCTGTGGAGCTCGGGATTGGTCAAGAGGTCTAAAGCCGAACGGGTAAAGCCCTCTATATCGCCCACCGGGTGGAGAAAGCCCGTTTCTCCCTGAGCCACCACTTCCGGAAGACCGCCGGTGCGAGAAGCCACCACCGGCACCCCACAGGCCATAGCTTCCAGAGCAACCAGGCCAAAACTTTCTTTCTCGGAAAGAAGCAGCATGAGGTCGGAAGCCGAAAGAAGTTCCACCAGCCGGTCCTGGTGGCCGAGAAAAGTAACGAAGGTCTCAACTCCCAGGCGGGCGGCCAGTTCCGCTGCTCGGCTCCGGTCCGGCCCATCCCCCACCATGAGAAGCCGGCAGGGAATCTGTTCCCGCAGACTGGCAAAGACCCGTACCACATCCTCAATCCTTTTCACCGGCCGGAAGTTGGAAATGTGAATGATGACCTTTTCCTCCGGTGCAGCCACCCGTTCCCGCAGCCACGAACTGTCCACCGGCCGGTACTCTTGGGGGTCGATAAAGTTAGGAATAACTCTAATTTCCCCTGGAAAAGCAAAAACGGTTCGGGTTTCCGCAGCCAAGCTGTGGGAAACAGCCGTGACCGCATCGCTGACTTGTAAACAGAAGCGAACCAGCTCGTAAAATTGGCAGTCGTTTCCCACGATGGTAATATCAGTTCCGTGGAGAGTGGTTATAATGGGCAAATACCTCCCCCTCAACATCTGCCGGGCAAGATAAGCGCTGGCAGCGTGGGGAATGGCGTAATGGACGTGAACTAGGTCTAACTCCGCCGCCCTGGCCACCTCGGCAATTTTCCCCGCCAGAGCCAGGGAATAGGGAGGGTATTTAAAAAGAGGGTACTGACAAATATCCACCTCGTGGAAAAAAATTCCTGGCTCAAAACTCTGCAGGCGCACCGGCCGCTCGTAAGAGATAAAGTGGACCTCATGTCCCCGGCGGGCTAACTGCAGGCCCAGTTCTGTGGCCACCACCCCACTGCCTCCGTAAGAAGGATAGCAAACTATGCCGATTTTCATCTTTTGCCATCTCCATCCGCTATTTTCTTGCATTTAAAGAAGAAACTTGCCCAGAGAAGAAAGGGGATCGGGTAACGGTAGAGGTCCCCTGCTCATGTAGCCCTCACCGTACCTCCCGCCAATAAGAGCCCCAAAAAAGCGGTCACGGCTGTCGAGAAGGTAGGGGTAACCGCCCCGGCTGATGATTGCTTCCCAGCCGCCGTCGCCAAACTGGGAACGGTGAGCGGTTATGGCTCGCTCCTTGATTTCATGATGGTTGCTCACATCCACGATGATATGGGGAAGAAAAGGAGTGCTGCCAAGGTAGTAGTAAAGGACCTGTTCGGGGCGATAGGGCTTAAGTTCCGGCAACATCTTGCGCAGCCCGGCAGCAAACACCGCTTCCTGCACCAGGCGGGAAGCCTTCTCGTGGTCGGGATGCCTGTCCTGCCAGGGAGGAAGTAAAACCAGCCGCGGCCGGAAAAGGCGGATTACCGCCACCACTTTTGCCAAGTATTTTTCTCTGTTATCTATCCCCCGATCCGGCAGGCAAAGATTTAGCCGCCCCTCTGCTCCCAGGACGGCCGCCGCCTCAGCAGCTTCCTTTTTCCTTTCCTCGGGGGTACCCCGGCTGCCCTGTTCTCCGCGGGTTAGATCGACAATCAAAACTTTTCGCCCATCCCCTGCTGCTCGGGCCAGTAAGCCTCCACAGCCAATCTCCACATCGTCGGGATGAGCTCCAAAAGCCATCACATCTGTTCGCTCCGGCAGCACTTCTCTCCTGCAAAAAACGATTTCTATCCCCATGTTCTCCAGCCAGGACAAAAGATTCATTCTCCCATCTCCTCTTCATACCTGCTTATCCTCGGCAAGAGGAAGATACACGCTCACCGTAGTCCCTTCGCCGACACGGGAATGAATAACAATCCTGCCCCCGTGCTCTTCTAAGATTCGGCGGCAGAGAGGTAACCCGAAACCGCTTCCCCCCTGTTTGGTGGTGTAAAACACCTCAAACACCTTTTCCAAACTTTCTTCCGGGATTCCCTGGCCAGTATCGGTAACCTGGACCCGGGCCATCACTCTGTTCTCCACCACTTCCCGGCCTGTTTCCACCAAAATCCGTCCTTTGCCTTCAATGGCCTCCACCGCGTTGCGGATAATGTTGATTAAAACCTGCTTTATTTGGTCTTCTACTGCCCGCACCTTGAGGCTCTCAGCGTGATGGGCATACTCCAATTCGATCTCGGCCAGAATGGCCTGAGGCCGCATAAACTCCACCACGTTCTCCACTAACGGCAAAAGATCGAAAACTAAATACTCGCCGGGCCGGGGCCGGGCCAGCATCAGCATGTCCCCCACTAGAGCCGTGGTTCGGTCCAGTTCCTGAAGAATAATGTCCAGGTACTCGTTTTCCAGTTCGTTTACCAGCCGGCTTTTCAGAATCTGGACAAAACCGCGGATGGTAGTAAGGGGATTGCGGATTTCATGAGCCAGACCGGCTGCTAAATAACTCAGGGAAGCTAATTTTTCCTGCTCGCAGAGAATCTCTTCTTTTTTCTTCACCTCGGTAATGTCCTGCAGCAGACCGTAGTAGCAGAGGACACCACCCTCGTTATCGTATACCGGAGCTACGGTCAGATCGTAAGCCTTTTTCTTCTCACTAAGGTAGATTTCGCTCTTCCAGGGCCACCAGCCTTTCTGGCGGAAAAGCCGGAATTCTTCTCCTTTTTCTTTTTTTATCCGGGAGAAGATGTCCTCCGCATGAATCCCCACCAGAGCATCTTTGGCCGCTCCGAAAAATTCCACCCCCGCATCGTTAATGGCCGATAGCTTGAAGTCCGCATCGAAAATCAGGAGACCAACACCGAGAGCATCAAAAACCGCTGCCTGAACCGGCTGCAAGGGAAAAAAGGCAGCGTTTTCTTTTTTCCCTTCGTTTTCCTCCTCTGCTGGTACCGCAGGTAGTTTACCGTCTTCGCCGTGTACCAAAAGAAGAAAAAGGGGCAGCTGACCAAAACCGGCGGGTAGCAGGCTTACAGTAAGGGGCAGAGCCGAGCCGTTTCCCCGCTGCCAGCGCACCGTCAGGGTTTTCTTTTTCTCGCTCTTCTTGAGCAAATGTTGCACTAGCAGGCCAAATACTGCCGGCAATTCCTCCCGCCGGCCCTTTCCTTCCTGGATGAGCTGCCGAAAGCCCTCGCTGGCCAAAAGAAGTCGTCCTCTGCTGTCAATGAGGGCCATTTCCGCCCCCGCTACTTTTTCTTCATTTTTATCTAATTTATCTAACTGCAAAGGGAAAGGGACGTTCTTTACCTCCAGCCTGGGTACCAAGGGCCATCAACTCCGTCAGCAATTCGCTTCCAGTACCAATTTTAGCACAGGGAGCGTAAATTAGCGCAAAAAACTAAGAGCTTCGCCAATTTTTTCTAAAAAATAGCATGGGAAAAAAGAAAAAATCTTATACGCAGGAGATAAGCAGGAGAAAAATTATCACGTTACACCACCCTGCAACCTCAATAGGTTATATAGCTTTTCACC
>JASUSC010000070.1 GCA_030446285.1 Eubacteriales bacterium
TTCATCGGTTATTACCACGCCGTACTCTAAGGGAATAGGCACCGTTTTCAGCACCAAAGTAGCCAGCGCCTTTCTTTCCCGGTGGAACCGCACCGCTCTCTCTAAATCAAAATCAAAATCGGTGAGCGCGTCGCCGCTCAGCACAACAAAAGTGCTTTTTACCCAGCCCGCGGCGTTTTTCACGCTTCCCGCCGTGCCGAGAGGCTCCTTTTCTTCAAAATAGGTCATCTTCACCCCGAACCCGGAACCGTCGCCGAAATGACGGCGGATCTCCTCCGGCCGGTACATTACCGTTACCCCGATATCCTTAAGCCCATACCGGCGGCAGAGGTCGACGGTATACTCCATTACCGGACGGTTGCCCACCGGCACCATGGGTTTGGGCAGATCGCAGGTCAGCGGTCGCAGGCGGGAACCTTCTCCCCCGGCCATTATGATTACTTGCAATCCTTCTTTTCCTTCCACCGCTACCAAAACACCCCCTTGCCAGTGCTCTACCTCCAGCCATAACGACCGGCAGCCATGAACAGGGCAGTTAGTGCCGGCCGTTTGCGGCGCAGGGGAGGCAGTTCTTCCTCCCAAGAGACCCGGCTGAATTCCCGCAGTACCTCTCGGTATACCCCTGCCGTCTTGCGGGCCACCGCATCCCAACTGTATTTTTCCCGCACCGTTTTCAACCCTTCCGCCCGCAATCTCTCTCTTAGTTCAGCACTGCCCAGCACCGTCAGGACGTTGTCGGCCAAAGACTGGGCGGACCCGTTGTAGAATTTCATCCCGTTTACGCCGTGGTTGACGATTTCGGCAAAGCCGCCGGTGTCAGATACCACTACCGGCGTACCCAGAGCCATGGCCTCTAAAGCCACAATGCCGAAGGGCTCGTAAAGACTGGGAAAAACAGCTACATCGGCTACGCGGTAGAGAAGGTCGCGCACCCTGTCTTCTACATAACCAAGGAAAAGGAACCGGTCACCCAGTCCCCGGCTGAAAGTTAGGTGTTTCAGGTACTCCTCGCGCGGTCCCTGACCGGCAATAAGGAACCTGGTCCCCGGATAGACCGCAAGAATGCGGGGAGCGGCTTCGATGAGCAGGTGCACCCCCTTTTCCTGCACTAACCGGCCTACGAAAAAGACGATTTTTTCCCCGTAAGGAGCGTAACGGCGCCGCACTTCCTCCAGATCCTGCCAGCGGTAGCGGAACTCCTCCACTTCCACACCGTTGGGGATCACCCTGATTTTGTCGGCCGGCACCTGAAAAAACCCTTCCAGCTCCCCTTTCATGTAGTGACTGCAGACGATTACCCGCCAGGCTTCGTAAGTAAGCCACCACTCCACGTCGCTAATGTAGCGCTGCTCGTCGGTATAAAGCCCCTGGTTACGCCCCCGTTCGGTGGCGTGAATGGTGGCAAGAAGGGGCAACCGCCAACCGTGTTTCACCGCCCGGCCGGCGTAGGCCACTAACCAATCGTGGGCATGAACGGCGTCCACCTTTTCCGCCCGCAGAAGCCTTCCGGCGTACTCCAGCATGGCTAAATTCAAATGCAGAACCCAGGTGCGAAAATCGGGAGCGGGAAGGTGATAGGGTCTAACCCGATGCACCTCCACCCCCGCCTCCTTGCGGTACGGGGGGAGGTCATCTTCCCCCACCGTAATAACGTGGATCGCCACCCCTTGTCTCACTAAAGCTCGGGCTAAGTAGTACACGTGGCGGGCCAGCCCCCCAACATTCCGGGGCGGGTACTCCCAGGAAAACATCAATATTTTCAATCACGATCCCCCTTCCTTCGTGCTGGTATTTATTATTTTGCTTCACCCCGGTGGAAATTATGGAAAAAAAATAGCCTGCTCTTCTTCCTCCGGCTGCCATGAAAGCGCAAAATAGATGAGCCCGGCTTTTCCCCACCGGGCTCAGTTCGGTTAAATTTATAAATTGTGTAAAAAGATAGAGCCGCTCCTCACCTTCCGGTTGGAATTAACGGTGACCGGACCAGCAACTACCGGGTGGGATGAGAAGCGGCACAAGCGGGCTTTTGCTTTCTCTGCAAAAGGCAAAAAAGAAAAGGCAGCAATGTACTCAAGCAGAGATCGGTCAGATTTAACAGCCACCGCATCCGCTGGGACACGGTCGGACAAGGCAGGCATGAGCAATTTACCAACCCAAGCTAATTGTACCCCGGGTCATTTCTCCAGCCTGAAATCAATCTGCAAAAGTTAACACCCCGTCCTCCATTTTTGCCCTTCTGGTGGCGTACTCCGCCACATAGGGGGCATGGGTAACCACTATTACCGTCTGCCCGTTATTTAACGACAGTTCCTTCAGCATTTCAATTATCTTCAGCCCCGTCTTCGTATCGAGATCTCCCGTCGGCTCATCGGCAAGAACCACTTTGGGATTGTTGGCTAAAGCCCTGGCTATGGCAACCCGCTGCTGCTCCCCGCCGGAAAGCTTTCCCGGCAGGTGATGCCAGCGGTTTTCCATCCCCACCGCTTTTAACAGGTTCATGGCCCTCTCTATCCGTTCCGCAGCGGGCATTCCCGTGGGAACAATTGCCGCTTCCACATTCTCTCTGGCGTTGAGGGTCGGAATGAGGTTAAAAGTCTGAAACACAAAACCGATATTTTTCAACCTGAACTTAGCCAACTGATTTTCGCTGAGGCGGGTAATATCTTGCCCGTCTATTTCTACGGTTCCCTCAGAGGGTCGATCCAGGCCTCCGAGTAAATAGAGCAGGGTGGTTTTACCGCTACCGCTGACCCCTTCAATGACAAAAAATTCCCCTTTATCCACCTCAAAATTCGCTTTTCTTACCGCCTCTACCTTCTTCTCTCCCATTTTGTATGTTTTGCTCAAGTTCACTGCCTTTATCATGACTTATTCCCCTCTTTGCTCCATTTTCTTGAAAGGAGTTTTCCAGTTGAAGACCGACACCGTCAGAAAAGCCACCGTAACCGCTAAGCACAAAGCAGCCAGAGAACCTTTGAGAAAGGCGACCCAATCAAACTGGGGATGAAAAAGTTCAAAAGTTTTGTACTCGGAACCGAAAATATTTTTCTCGACACTGTTGAAGTCAATGTTCAGCTTCAAATCCAGGTTATTCACCACCACGAGGAGAACCAAAGCGACCGCCAGGGAAAGGAGTATCCCGAAAAGGGTCTGGATTACCAGTTCAGCAGCCACCTGCCGGCAAATCCCGAAGTGGGACCACCCGATAACTTTTAGAACCCCTATTTCATTTCTCCTGGCGGTTAAAGTCAGCACCAGACTGATGGTGACAATTACGATGGAAGCCAGGACTATTACAGCGACCAAAAAAGAGGCATACTCTTTTATCAGTACCTCCGTCTTCCCCAGCGCACCGGAAATCTGCGATGACATCTCCTGCGGTTCTACCACCTGTGAATCCGGCAGGATTTTAGCCAACGTTTCCTTAAACTTCGCCGCCCTCTCAACTCCCTTAAGTCGCACCAAAAGGACATTGGCCCCTTCATTTTTCACAACTTCCCGCAGAGTCCCCAGCGGCAGGTAAACTTCGGCGGAGCTTAAGCCCGTTGTTGGTTTGGCAAAGCCAATCACCTTCAGTTGCTTATCCCTCAGTGAGAAAACGTCGCCGATTTTTATCTCTTTTTCTTCGGCAAAATCTTTTCTTAATATCACCTCCGCGGCGTTGTTTGCCGAAAAGTAACTACCTGTTGCTATTTCGGCTTTTGACAGGAGTCCAAAGTCGGGGTTCGTCGCATCTATTCCTGCCACAACAAATCTCGTCTGCGAAGCCTTAACAGGAGGCGGTTTGATCTCTTTGGCTTTGAATTTTTTGAATCGCTCGGGGTAATAGGAATATTCAATTTGCTGCATTTTCCGCAACGTTTCCTGGAGCTGCTTTTTCTCCTCCTCCGAAGCGGAATTGGCGGCAACCTTACCCTGTAGTTCGGCGTATTTGCCGGACAACGCCTGGTATTCCGGGTTGCTTTTTAGCTTGGCATCTATCGCCTTCTTCTCTTCCGGAGAAAGGGGAGCGACGGTCTCTTCTTCCACGACAATTTTTTCGGGATAACGGCCCTCCGTCCTGGTTACCTGGACAATTAAGGCGGGAACCAGTTGACTAATGGAAGGATATTCGGCTATTTCTGCCATCTCCCGGCTGGAAAAAATCCTCAGACTGTTCAGGTTGATTTCGTCTTTGGTAAACCTCTGACCAGGGGTTATCTGGCCTTTCTCCTCAACAAACGTCACTTCATTCCCGCCGGCAGGTAAATTTTTGCCCGCATCGGTGCGCGGTGATGTTACTAAAAAATCTATCCGGGCGTCTTTTAACGGCCGCATAACTTTTTCATGGGCGGAAAAGAGGGCTTTAGCATAAGCATTGATGAAAAGCCAGCCCAGCATGGAAAGGGCTACCACTAAGGCCACAAACAGGGTCTTGCCGGGCCTGCGCAGACTCTCCCAAAAAGCATACTTGCAAGTAAACATCACGGCCTCCTCAAAACCTCCGCAATCTTAATGGACTGCATCCTCCTCGCAATAACCAGGCCGGCAATAACGCCCACCAGCAAGGCGATAACTGCCGCCTTGAGCAGGGCTGCCGCAGTCAGCGCCACGTCCGCGGATATATGGAGGGAGGGAACCTGGTCGGAAGAAACCCTGCCGGCTAAATAACCGAAAAAACCGGTAGAAGGAAAGAGGCTGCTGGCGCTGGCCGCCCCACCAGCCGCTTCCTCACCCAAAACCGGTACCAGGGCAAAACTTAAGCCCCATCCCAGGACCAGCCCCGCTAAAATCTTCACAAAAACGTCCGCTATCAGGCAGGCACTCACCCTGAACCCCGACCAGCCCATGGCCCTGAGCACCGCGACTTCCTTCTGCCTCTTGGACAGGCTGTAAATGGCCAGGAGGGTTACGATAATGCCGGTAACTGCAAAAAGAACCCCGGAGATTACGCTGCTGAATTTTGCCAGAACCGCCGCGCTGCCGCTAACGGACGGCTTAACCACCTCCGCCGCCCTGCCGTTATCGGTAATCTCGGCATCCGGAAACTCTTTTGCCAGTTTCTCCTTTAAGCTCTGCACGCCGGCCGATGATTTGGCTTTGATAAACACAAGGTTTACCGTACCCTCAGCATCAAGCTGGTTCTGCAGGGACTTTAAGGGCACGTAAACCTCCGGGGCGTTGACCATAAGCTTGGGCCAGCCGATCCCTATCACCTCGTATTCCGTGTCAACCAGCTTTATCTTGTCTCCCACTGCCAGTTTGTTCCGCTCCGCAAAGTCCTTGCGCAAAATCGCCACTTTCTTGCCCTGATCCCCGTCGGTGAAATACCTGCCGGTCAAAATGTCTCCGGCTTGCAAATAACCGACATTGGGTTCCATGCCGGCTATGGAAAATTCCCGCATCGTCTCTTTGGGCGGGGGAGGTTGAATTTCCTTCCTCTCCCTTTTGGGAGGCTCGGGAAAAACATCGGGCCGCCACTGGTGGAATAATTCCAGCCTTCGCTGAGCTAATTTATCTCTTAATTCATCCACTCTTTTCATATCTTCTTCCGTCAGCGCCCATTCTGGTTTATTAAGAATAGCACGCTGCTCTTTCGCTAATTGCTGAAATTGAGGATCCGAATCAAGCTTTTTTTCTAATTCTGCCAGTTCTTCATCACTGATTTCCTTTAGATTAGGTTTAATCTCCTCTTCCGGTAGGATTATTTTTTCTTGTTCGGATCTGTAGTACGAATAGAAGGCCGTAAGCAAGGCAGATACTTTTTCCACTTCCGGGAAATTCTTGATTTTCTCCACTTCCTCCCTGCTAAATGTACCGGCATCACCCAGCGGTACGGAAACATTTTCAAAAATACTAGTTATCGTCTTTTCACTTTCTTTTTCTTCTCTGAAATAAACAGATAAGAAGTTTTTATGAATGCCTTGCGGAAGGGTCTCAATGAATATACCCGGCTTTTTCTTAACATGCCTGACAAGGGTAAGATCGGCACCTATTTTTTCCAGAGGCTTCATCGCCTGCTCGTTCGCTTCCTTTACGGAATTGGCCGCTGCCGAGCCCAGCGTTATCAATAGGGAAGTTGCGGCAACGAGCAGCACCGTGGCCATAGTCGCCATTTTTTGTTTTTTAATTGTTTTAAGCAGGTATTTTAACGTAAACATAAGCCCCTCCTGGAAAACCAAAATGGGCCGCCCTTTGCGGGCGGCAACAAGTTCAGAGGAAATAGCTAACTACCTGGCCCCCCAGGGACCCAGGATGAAACTCTCGGCCAGAGCCTCATATGTATACGTTCCGACAATACCGTCTGAATACAAATAGTTGTAGTTCTGGAAAAGTTGAACGGCAGATTTAGTCGCGGGGCCATAGTAGTTATCAATTGCAAAACCGTCCGGGGTATAGCCCATAAAATGCACCGTGTACTGAATGCTATCCGTGTAGCCATAGGGATCGTATATATTCCAATAAGCACCGGGTCTATTTGTTGCGGTATCGTGGTGGTTAATTCTGCGGTCTTTGAGAACAACCCAAAGTCTATAACCATAATGATCTTCGTACCAACCTTTTGCTTTCTGCTGAATCCACCAGAGAGCATAACTTTCACTATCGGTACTTGTGACTTCTCCCCCCGTTCCCGCAGTCCAGAAACGATATGCGTAATGGGCACTGGCAGATCCGGTAAAGGCAAAAAGTAAGACCGCCGTTAACAAGCTAATTAGAACCAGTGATTTTCTTCTTCTCATTATTCATCACTCCTTTCCTTTTTCCAAAAGTATAAAATTTAGCAAAGCAATATTAATTTTTACGCCTGCTACCCTCCTTTCCTTTTTTGCAGAAAGAAGTACGACAAAAATTTGCAAAATCCTTCTACTTTTTGGATTTTTTTTTCGACATTATTCGACATATTTTCCCATTATTTTTAAAAACCTCACCTTTCCTACAACTGAAAAGGGAAGGGTTCATGAGAAAGCGGAAACGGAGGTACTTTTCCCAGAGAAAATGCCGGTCTTTGCGACCGGCATTTGGGAACAAGGAAAGTCCATTTAGAGCTATTTTTACTTGGTAGAAGAGGTGTTCTCCCGTCCCACAGCCGCCTGGGCCGCTGCCAGCCGGGCGATGGGCACCCGGTAGGGAGAGCAGGAGACATAATCCAGTCCGATTTCCTGGCAGAACTTGATGGACTCGGGATCGCCCCCGTGCTCGCCGCAGATACCCACCTTGAGCTTGGGATTGGCCTTGCGGCCCAGTTCGGTGGCCATCTGCAGCAGTTTGCCCACACCTTTGCGGTCCAGGACGATGAAGGGGTTCTCCACGAAGATTTTCTTCTCCAGGTAGTCGGCCATGAACTTGCCTTCGGCGTCGTCGCGGCTGAAGCCTAAGGTGGTCTGGGTCAGGTCGTTGGTACCGAAGGAGAAGTAGTCAGCATGGGCGGCAATTTCGTCCGCCGTGAGGGCAGCCCGCGGAATCTCAATCATGGTACCGACGCGGACTTCAAACTGCACGCCTTCTTTTTCCATAATCTCCTTGGCGATGTTAATTACCCGCTCCCGCAGCATGGCCAGTTCCTTAGCCTCGATAACCAGCGGGATCATAACCTCGGGCCGGGCGTCAACCCCTTCCTTCAGCAACTGAGCCGTAGCCTGGTAGATGGCCCGTACTTGCATGTCATAAATCTCGGGGAAGGTGATCCCCAACCGGCAACCGCGGTGACCTAACATGGGGTTAAACTCGTGCAGTTGCCGTACTTTGCGCAGGATTTCTTCTTTCTTCGCGATAACTTCGGGATCGCCACCGGTGAGCTTGAGAGTGGTTATTTCGACTACCAGGTCTTCCAGATTGGGGAGGAACTCGTGGAGAGGAGGGTCGAGGAGGCGAATATAGACGGGATAACCGGCCATGGCTTTGAGGATTTTGTAGAAGTCGCCCTGTTGCATGGGCAGGAGTTTGTCCAAGGCCGCTTTGCGTTCCTCCGGAGTGGTGGCCATGATCATCTCCTGAACTACCGGCAGCCGGTCCTGAGCCATGAACATGTGCTCCGTCCGGCAGAGACCGATACCGCGGGCACCGAACTCGCGGGCTTTGGCCGCATCTTCCGGCGTATCGGCGTTGGCCCGCACATCCATGGTTCTGATCTCGTCCGCCCACTCCAAGAGGGTCTGGAACTCCCCGGAAATCTCCGGTTCAATCATGGGCACTTCGCCCACAATCACGTTACCGGTAGAGCCGTCGATGGTAATTACGTCCCCTTCTTTTACTACCGTATCTCCCACCTGGAACTGCCGCTTCTCTAAGTCGATCTTGATGGCCTC